>JACRDS010000100.1 GCA_016212825.1 Elusimicrobiota bacterium
CTTCCGCATCGAGATCGCGGGCGGCGAGCCGTTCTGCCATCCTGACCTGGCCGCCATCGTGAGCGCCGTCTCGCGGCGGCACCATGTCCTGCTGGTGACCAGCCTGCCGACGGACACGCGGGCGGTCCTGGACGGCTTCGACCCGGCCCGGGTGTCCTTCAGCGTCAGCTTCCATCCCTCTCACGCGCGGCTCGAGGAGCTGCTCCCCAAGGTCAAGGGCCTGGCGCGCGCGGGGTTCCCGGTCTCCACGAGCATCGTCGCCTATCCGCCTCATTTCCCCGGGCTGGAGGGCTGGCTGTCGGCCTTCAGAGGCGAAGGCCTGCGCTGCTACCTCAACCCTTTCCAGGGCTCCTTCGCCGGGCGCGACTACCCGCGCTCCTATACGGAGGCGGAGTCTTCTTTCGTGCGCGGCAACTCCTTCCCAGACGCGATGGATCTGCGCCTGGGCGAGGAGCGTCCTTTCGGCCGGCTCTGCCGCGCCGGCTGGAAGTACTTCCGCATCTGGCCCGACGGCGTCATCCACCGCTGCTGCGCGGCCACGGAGCTCGGCCTGCCGCCTCTCGGACACATCCGCGACGAGGCCGTTCCCGTGGACTCCGCGGCCGCCCCGTGCCCGGCCCGGAGATGCTTCGCTCCCAACGAGGTCATATGCCTGGTCTAGCACGGGCGGCCCCGCGGCCGCCCCTGCCTTGCAAAACCTGCGTTTGGGGTGTATAATTCTAGCGTGGCGAACAAGAAAAAGACCGAGCTCAAAGGCCCGTCCTCCAAGAAAGCACGCCGGTACCAGAAGCCTGTTTTAACCAAGCACGGGCCCCTGGACTCGGACGTGGCCGCCTTCAGCGCGCTCTACTGAGCCCGACGCGTCCCGCCTGCCCGCCCCCTCCGTGAGAATCACATTGGTCGCTGGCTCTTTTTTCGAGGATGCGACCATGAGCTCGGTCCTCTCCGGCCTGTGCCGGTCCCTGCGTTCCCGCTCCCACCAAGCCCTCATCGTCTCCCGCCCGGCGCCCCGGGCCGGGACCCTGGGGTTCAGTCCGGGGAAGGGAGTGGTCCGGATCGGCTCGACCGGAGGCCTTTCCCGCCTGGTCCGGCATGAAGCGGCTGGCGTCGTCCACCTCCATTTCTCGGGCTGGCCGCGGCCCTGGCTGCTGGGCCTGGAGAAGGCCCTGGCCCCTTCCGGCGCCCGGCTCGTGGTCACCTTTCAGGACTTCGACCATCCGGAGCTCCCGCGCGGCACGGCCGCGCAGCGGGCCGGTCTGCGTCGGCTCCTGCGCCGCGCCCACGCCGTGACCGCGGTCTCGGACTTCCTCCGGGACCGCGTGGAGGCCGGCCTGCCGGAGCTGCGCGGCAACGTGCGCGTCGTGCCCAACGGCGTGGGCCTGCCCGCCCCCCAGTCGGGCTTCCGGCCGCCGACGCGGCGGCCCTATATCCTCTCCGTGGGCAGGCTGGCGCCCTACAAGGGCACGGACCTGCTCCTCATGGCCTATTCCCAGATGAAGGATCCTGGGGCCGACCTGGTACTTTGCGGCGCGCCTTTCCACGGCTCCCACACCGCCGGGCTCATCGCGGCCCTGCGTCTGGGGGGCCGCGTGCATCTGACCGGCCTGCAGCCCCCGGCGCGCGTCGCGGCCTTGCTCCAAGGCTGCCTTTTCTACGCGGCCGCGCCGCGGGCCGAGACCTTCGGCATGGCCGTGGTGGAGGCCATGGCCGCGGGCAAGGCGGTGCTGGCCGCGCGGGTCGGCGCGATTCCCGAGCATCTGCGGCACGGCCGCGAGGGCCTGCTCGCGGCGCCCAAGGACGTGGACGGCTTGCGCCGGGGATTGGAACGCCTGTCCCGCGACGGCGCCCTGCGCCGTCGGCTGGGCGCGGGCGCGCGGCGCGCGGCGCGGCGCTTCTCCTGGGACCGCGTCGCGGACCAGTATCTGGGCGTGTATCGGGAGGCCCTCGGCAGAGCATGGAAAGCCTGAACCTCGATTTCCACGGCATCCCGGTCCTGCTGGAGAGCCGGTCCGCGGAGCTCATCGACGCTTTGCGCCGGGACTTCGAGTACTTCATCGTGCCGGGCGGGGTCCAGGAGCCTCTCCTGTTGCTGACCTTGGACTTGGAGTCCATGCCTGCCGAGGAGCGTCCCGAGGGGCCCCCGGACTTCGTGCTGCGGGACTGGCGCGCTTTCGACGCGGGTCCTCTGCGCCGCGTCCTCTACGACGACGGCGCTCTGGCGGTCTACGATTTCCAGGAGCGGCGGGGCCGCATCTGGTGTTCGGACCAGGGCCGCCTGCACGAGCTGGGCTATCTGGCCGTGCTCTCTCGCGCGGGCGAGCTGCTCGAGGGCCGCGGACTGCGTCGCGTGCACGCGCTGGGCTTCGCCGCCGGGAACCGGGGCGGTCTGCTCCTGCTGCCATCCGGCGGGGGCAAGAGCGTGCTGGCCCTGGAGCTGGTCCGCTCCACGGGCCTGAACCTGCTCTCCGACGATTCGCCCCTGCTCTCGGACAGCCTGCGCCTGAAAGCCTTCCCCCTGCGCTGGGGTTTCCTGGCCGGGCAGGAGCTCCCCGGCGTGCCGGAGGGCATGGTCCGGCCCTTCCAGCGCAAGGCCTACGGGCCCAAGAAGCTGGTGGACGTGGGCTTCTTCCGGGGCCGGATCGCGGCCGAGGCGGATGCCGCATGGCTGCTCATCGGCCGCCGTTACGCGGGGCCGCCGCTCATCTCGCCGGCGTCACGGCTCCGCGCCTTCATCTCTCTGCTCTGGTGGATGGTCGTGGGCGTGGGTCTGGCCCAGATGTCCGAGTACATGGTGGTGCCCACCTGGCAGGGTCTCGGGAGCCTCCTGCGCCTCGCCTGGCGCCGGGCCGGGACCGCCTGGCGCCTGGCAGGGACGGCGCGCTGCCTCGTGTTCCGGCTGGGCCCCGACCCTTCGGCCAATGCCCGGGCCCTGGAGGACCTGGCGCGACGGGAGGCGTGAGGAGCTCATGAAAAGCCCGGCAGGCGCTTTTCAGCGGTGGTCCGGCGGCTATAGGAGCGGCCGGTTGGGAGCGCTCCCCACGATCCTCTGCGTGGGGGATTCCTTCATGCGGGGCATCGGAGCGCCTCGTAGTAGAATTCCGACTGGACAATCAGAGAGGTTCCCGAGCTGGATCATGGGTCGATGAAAAGAAGGATCGGGTCGTTGCTCTGCTGTGGTCTGCTGGCCGCAACGGCGCGGCCGCGGCCCGCGGCAGGAAGCCCCCCCACGGCCATCCCAGAGCCGCTCCATATCCTCTTCATCGTCCTGGATGCGGCCAGGACGGACCATCTGTCCTGCTGCGGCTACCCGAAGCCGACGACGCCGCGTCTCGACGAGCTCGCGCGCCGCGGCGCCGTCTTCCTGAACTGCTTCTCTCCGGCGGCCCGGACAGATGCCTCCGTTTCGCGCATCCTGTCTTCTCGCCACCTGTCGATCCCGGTCGTTCCGAGCGACGGCTTCGCGTTCGGGAGTTGGCGGGAGACGCCGCAGACGCTTCTGCGCCGGAGGGATGCCGGGCAGGTCTTCCTGCCGGAGCTGCTCGGGCAGAACGGCTACCGCACGGCCCTCTTCACCTCCCATCCCTGGATCGTGGAGAATTCGCGGCTCGCGAGGATGTTCTGGGGGCGATTTTACCGCGTGAAGACCGCCGACCGCGACGAGGCCCTCCTGAGCCAGGTCGCTCAATGGCTGCGCGCGGCCCGGATCAAGCCGGCTTTCGCCTACATCCACCTGCTCTGCCCTCATGCCCCTTATCCCGTGCGCGCCGAACAGAAGGAGTTGCTGCCCGGAGTCCCGCCGGAAGAGATGGAGCGCATATCGCTCAAGATCGAGCGGCACCGCAGCACAGAAGCCGCGGGCTGGGGCGCCGAGGATCTGGCCCGGCTGACCGGCCTCTACGATGCAAATCTCAAGTATGCTGATCGGCAGATCGGCGCTCTTCTCGACCGCGTCCGGGAAGAGGGTCTCGAGGACAGGACCTTGGTCGTCATCACCGCAGACCACGCGGAGAATCTCGGGGACCATCGGCAGATTCTGCATGGCGGGCCACATTGGGACAGCGTGACCCGGGTCCCTCTCATCCTGGCGCTCCCCGGCGTCGTCCCCGCGGGCCTTGTGGTGAAGGACGATGTATCTTCCTTGGACATCGTGCCCACGCTCATCGAGCTGTCGGGCGCCAAGGTCCCGCCTGGGAAGACGTTCGACGGAGAGAGCCTTCTCCCCAGGATCCGAGAGGAGCGTCCGGTCAGACCGTTCGTGTTGGGAGAGGAATACCTGCGTGAGGGGGGGATCAAGTACATCTCCGCGCCCGAGCATCTCGCGGACGTGCGGAAGGACCCGGGAGAGACGAGAGACCTCTCCGCGGCCGACCCGGCCTTGCTCGCGCGGATGCGCGCCCGGCATGCCGAGCTGTTGGAGCCGTATCTCCAGAGGGCTCGAAAGGCCGTCCGGGCCGGTCCGCCGGCCTATCCCTTCTATTTTCCGATGCAGGCCTTCTCCCCGTCTCCGGCATCCGCCGTGGCGCAGGTGAAGGGCGGGGAATCGTCGCGGCTGCGGGACCGCGCGGATGCGTGCTGGCTTTTGAGGCACACCGGACAGGATTCCATCCTCTATCGGTTGCCGGCTTTCCCGGGGTCCGTCCCCCTGGAGCTTTCCGCTCCTCTGCCTAACGGGGTCTATCAGGTCTCGGCCCTCATCCAGTGCCTGGGCCCGGAAAGCGGCGGGGCAGATTCCTTTGAATTCCGCCTTTCCTCGGGGACCGCGTTTCGCCGGTGTCCCGTCCATAAGAGTCATCGTGGGGGAAAGCCGTCCTTATCCGACGACAGCGTTCCCTCGGACTGTCCGTTGGGACCGGTGACTGTCTCGGACGGCGTGTTCCGCCTGGCGGCGCGCGGGAAGCCTGCGGCGGGGGCCGTGTGCGGGATCTACCATATCCTTTTCGATCCGCCCCGGACCTCTCCGGGACCGAGAGGGGTCTACGAGTTCGACCGGACCGAGGAGCTCCGGAGGCAGATGCGGAAGGCGGGCTACTGGTGAGGCGGCTCTGCCGTTGATTATCCGGATAATAAACAGTATAGTTGCTGACAATGAAAACCGCCCAAGCCGTCCCGCGGACCCTGGATTTGGCCGCATTGCTGCGCAAAAAATCCATCATGCTGCTCGGACCCCGCGGCACGGGTAAGAGCTTTCTCATACGTCAGACCTTGGGCGATTCGGCATTGCGCGTCGATCTTCTCAGGTCGGACGTCTATCTGCGGCTTTCGGCGTCTCCCGGAGAAATCGAGGGGATGATTGATGCGGCCGGCCGCGACATCGTGGTTCTAGACGAGGTGCAGAAAGTTCCGGCCCTGCTCGACGAGGTACACCGGCTTATCGAAGAGAAAGGCGTACGGTTCCTGCTGACCGGCAGCAGCGCGCGCAAGCTCAAGCGTCGGGACGTCAACCTTCTCGCCGGACGAGCCTGGCCGGCGAGCCTCTTCCCGTTCACTTGGAAGGAATTAGGCGGCCGCTTCGACTTGGACCGCTACTTGCGTTACGGAGGGCTGCCTCCGGTCTATCTCAGCACGGACCCGGCGGAAGAACTTCGTGCATACGTGGGCACCTATCTTAAGGAAGAGATCCAAGCCGAGAGCTTGGTGCGCCGCCTGCCGGCCTTCCATCGCTTCCTCAAGGTCGCCGCGCTCGACAACGGCCGCATGCTCAACTACGCCCAAGTCGCCAGCGACGCGGGCGTGCCTGCGGCCACGGTGCGGGCGCACTACACCATCCTGGTGGACACCTTGTCTGGATTGCTTCTTGAGCCATGGCGAGAATCAAAGAAGCGCAAGGCGATCCAAACCCCGAAGTTCTACTTCTTCGATCCCGGCGTGGCCCACACCTTGGCGCAGACCGAGACGCTGGACCGGAACTCCGATCTCTACGGCCGCAGCTTCGAACAATGGATCGGCATGGAGCTGCGCGCCCGTCTTTCTTACGTGCGAAGCGACCTGCCGTTGACCTATTGGAGAAGCGTTCACGACCAAGAAGTGGATTTTCTGGTCGCGGATCGGGCGGCCGTCGAAGTCAAGGCCGCCAAGCGGGCGACGGACCGGGACGCGGCCGGACTAGCGGCGCTCGCCGAAGAGCGGGTCTTCAAGAGATTCTACTTGGTCAGCCAGGACCCGACCCTTCGTCGCCGCCAGGTCGGCGAGGCCACGGTGGAGTTCATCCCCTACGAGACGTTCCTGCGCCGCCTCTGGAGCGGCGAGCTCGACGGCATTCCTTGACCTCCAAAGTATTTACCACTGAGCAGGATTGCGGCAAGACAAGTTTTTTGGCGCACACACTGCATGGACACCTAACTATTCCGGCGGCTGCGCAATGTCCAAAATAATCTTTGTAAAATAAGCACATGCCCCTGTAGCTCAGTTGGTCAGAGCAATCCGCTCATAACGGATGGGTCGCAGGTTCAAGTCCTGCCGGGGGCAGAGATTTCAAGACCGGAGCCCCGACCATGACCACAGCCGTTCCCCAGCCGCTCGTCCCGGCCAGCGACTTCATCCGCGACATCGTGGAGGCCGACCTGAAGTCCGGCAAGCACGCCAAGGTCGTGACCCGCTTCCCGCCTGAGCCCAACGGCTACCTGCACATCGGCCACGCCAAATCCATCCACCTCAACTTCGGCATCGCCCGGCAGTTCGACGGGACCTGCCACCTGCGCTTCGACGACACCAACCCCGCCACCGAGGACGTGGAGTACGTGGACTCCATCCAGGAGGACGTGCGCTGGCTGGGCTTCGACTGGGGCAAGAACCTGTTCTACGCCTCGGATTATTTCGAGGAGATGTACCAGTACGCCGCGGAGCTCGTCAAGCGCGGCAAAGCCTATGTCTGCGACCTTCCCCTGGAAGAGGTCCGGCGCATGCGCGGCAGCTTCCAGAAGCCCGGCGAGGAGAGCCCGTACCGCGAGCGGTCCGTGGCGGAGAACCTCGACCTCTTCACGCGCATGCGCAAGGGCGAGTTCCCCGACGGCGCCAAGACCTTGCGCGCCAAGATCGACATGTCGTCTCCCAACATGAACATGCGCGACCCGGTGCTCTACCGCATCAAGCGCGCCCGCCACCATCGCACCGGGGACAAGTGGCTGATCTATCCCATGTACGATTACGCCCATCCGATCGAGGACGCCATCGAGGGCATCACGCACTCCATCTGCACTTTGGAGTTCGAGGACCACCGGCCCCTCTACGACTGGACCCTGGACAACGGGCCGGCCAAGTGCCACCCCCGCCAGATCGAGTTCGCGCGCCTCTCCGTGGAGCACACGGTCATGAGCAAGCGCAAGCTGCTCCGGCTCGTGCAGGAGGGTCTGGTCTCGGGCTGGGACGACCCCCGGCTGCCCACGGTCCAGGGCCTGCGCCGCCGCGGCTACACGCCCGAGGCCATCGCGGAATTCTGCGCGCGCATCGGCGTCACCAAGTTCAACAGCTCCACCGAGGTGGCCCTGCTGGAGGACTGCATGCGCGACGACCTCAACAAGCGCTGCAGCCGCATGATGGCGGTGCTCAAGCCGGTCAAGGTGGTCATCGAAAACTATCCCGAGGACAAGGTCGAGGAGCTCGACGCCGCCAACCACCCGGCCGATCCGTCTTCGGGCAGCCGCAAGGTCCCTTTCTGCCGCGAGCTCTACATCGAGGAGGACGATTTCCGCGAGGTCGCTCCGCCCAAGTATCACCGGCTGGCCCCGGGCAAGGAAGTGCGCCTGCGCTACGCCTACTTCATCAAGCTCGAGCGCATCGTCAAGGACGCTTCCGGCAAGGTCGCCGAGCTGCGCTGCACCTACGACCCGGCCACGCGCGGCGGCGACGCCCCGGACGGACGCAAGGTCAAGGCCACCATCCATTGGGTCTCGGCCCGGCACGCGGCCGAGGCGGAGGTCCGGCTCTACGACCACCTGCTCAGCGCGGCCGACCTGGGAGACGTCCCCGAGGGCGAGGATTTCCTCAAGCACCTCAACCCCAAGTCCCTGGAGACGCTCAAGGGCTGCCGGGTCGAGCCCGCCTTGGCGCAGGCCGGGCCGGGCGGCCGCTGGCAGTTCGAACGGCAGGGCTATTTTTGCGCGGACTCCCGGGACTGCAAGCCCGGGAGCTTGGTCTTCGACCGCACCGTGACCCTGCGCGACACCTGGGCCAAGATCGAGAAGGGCGGCAAACCGCGCTGAGCGGCTCGACCAAGCTCTAGCGGCGGGCCTCGCCCAGCCGTTCCATGGCCTCGCGCTGGAGCCCGGAGAGGGCGCCGCGTTCGACCTTGGCCAGGACGCTGTAGGCGCAGGGCACCACGAACAGCGTCAGCAGGGTCGAGAAGAACACCCCGCCGATGACGGCCAGGGCCATGGGGATGCGCGTCTCCGCGCCCGGTCCCCAGGCCAGGGCCGGAGGCACGGCGGCCGCGATGGTGGAGATGGAGGTCATGAGGATGGGGCGCAGGCGGATGGGGCAGGCGTCGAGCAGCGCCGGCCGCACCTCCAGGCCCTCGCGCCGCCTCTGGGTGGTGAAGTCCACCAGCAGGATGGAGTTCTTCTTCACGATGCCCATGAGCAGGATGAGTCCGATCATGGAGTAGACGTTGAGGCTCTTGCCGCCGAACCACAGGGCCAGGAAGGCCCCGGACACGCTGAAGGGCAGGGCCAGCAGGACCGTGAAGGGGTGCACGAAGCTGTTGAACTGCGAGCCCAGGACCATGTAGGCGACCAGGACGCCCAGCAGCAGTGCCATGATGAGGCTCTGGAAGGATTCCTTGAAGGTCTGGGAGGAGCCCGAGAACACGATGCGGTAGCCGTCCGGGAGGGTCTCTTTGGCGACCCGGGCGATGCGGTCGATGACCGCGGCCTGGGACTTGCCCGGCGCCACGTTGGCGAATATCCCGATGGAGCGCTCGCGGTCCTTGCGCGTGATGGTGAGCAAAGACGGCTTCTCGTCTATGCGCACGACCTCGGAGAGCCGGATCATCTCGCCGCGGTTGTTGCGCACGTAGAACTTCTTGATGTCGTCGGAGCTGAGGCGGTACCTGGGCTCGGCGCGCACGCGCACGTCGTAACGGCGTCCCGCCGCGGTGAAGAGCCCGCTGCGCACGCCGCCCACCATGGCGTTGATGGTGGTGCCGATGGAGGCGATGGAGACCCCGCGCGCGTAGGCCGCCGCCCGGTCCGGATAGACGCGCACCTCGGGCATGCCGGTGCGGTAGTCCGTGTCCACGTCGATGACCTCGCCGGATTTCTCGAGCTTGTCCTTCAAGCCCAGGCTCAGGTCCACCAGCCTGTCCCAGTCCGGGCCGCGCACCGTGAACTCGACGGGGAAGCCCCGCGAGGAGGAGAAGCCGGACTGCGATAGGTCCATGATCACGGCCTTGAGGTCCGGGATCTTGTTGAGCGACTGGCGGGCCTGAGCCATGAACTGAGCCTGGGTGACGCGGCGGCCGCCGGGGCCCTTGGGCCGGTCCCCGGGCTGCTTCATGGTGATGAAGACCATGCCGGAGCTCACCTCTCCGCCGCCCATGCCGCCGGCCGATCCGAACCAGCGCTCCACCGCGGGCTGCGCGGAGAGCCAGCGGCCGGCCTGCTGGAACCGGTCGTCCGTGAAATCGATGGAGGAGCCCACCGGGGTCTGGAAGCGGACCATGAATATGGACTGGTCCTGGGAGGGCACGAACTCCTTGCGCAAGCGGCGCAGGGGCAGCAGGGAGAGCAGGAAGACCGCCAGGCCCGCGGCCAGGACCTGCCAGCGGCGGTCCAGGCACCAGGCCAGGGCGCCGCGGTAGAGGCCGGCGAGCCGGGAGAAGGAGCTGTCCACCGCCGCGGCCAGGGAGTTGCGGCGCTCGTCCACCTCCAGGAACTGCGAGCAGCGCATGGGCGCCAGGGTCAGGGCCTCCAGAAGGGAGAGCGCCACGGCCGCGGAGATGGTCACGCCGAACTGGAAGAAGAACTTGCCGATGATGCCCTTCATGAACACCACCGGGATGAAGATGGCCAGGATGGAGACGGTCGCGGCCAGGGCCGCGAAGGTGATCTCGCGCGCCCCGTGGATGGCGCCGTCCAAGCGGTCTTCGCCCTTCTCGCGATGGCGCACGATGTTCTCCAGCACCATGATGGCGTCGTCGACCACGATGCCGATGGCCAAAGTCAGAGCCAGGAGGGTGAAGGTGTTGAGGGTGAAGCCCAGGAAGTAGATGACCAGGAAGGTCCCCAGGATCGAGGTCGGGATGGCCAGCAGGATGTTGATGGTGGAGGACCAGGAGCCCAGGAAGGCCCAGCACACGAACGAGGTCAGCAGGGCCGAGAGGATGAGGTTGAAGTTCAACTCGTGCACCGCGTCCTTGATGAAGCGGGTGGAGTCGAAGTTGACGGAGAGCTGCATGCCCGGGGGCAGGAATTTGCGCTCCTCGGCCAGGCGCGCCAGCACCCGCGTGGCCACGGCCACGGCATTGGAGCCGCGCTGCTTGCGGATGCCCATGCCGACGGCCCGGGCCCCCTGGGCCCGGGCGATGCGCCGAACGTCCTCCAGGCCGTCCTCGACGCGGGCCACGTCCTTGAGCGGGATGGGAATGTTGATGCGCTCGCCGCCGCGCTGGGTGATGAGCAGCCGGCCGAACTGCTCGGGGTCCGATATCTCGCCCAAAGTGCGGACCGTGAACTCCTTGGACGCGGTCTCGATCTGGCCGGCCGGGACCTCGGCATGCTCGCGGCTGATGGCGGCCATGACGTCTTCAGCCGTGATCTGCTTGCGCTCCATGGCTTCGGCGTCGAGCCAGACCCGGAGGTTCCGGGAGAGCAGGCCGCCCAGGAAGACCTCGCCCACGCCGGAGATGGTCTGGAAGCGGTCCTTGAGACGGTTCTCGGCGTAAAGCATCATCTCCTTGACCGGGCGGTCCCCGGACAGCGCCAGCCAAAGGATGGGATTGTCCTCGGGGTTGGTCTTGGTCACGATGGGCGGGTCCATGTCGCGGGGCAGGCGGCGCTGGGCCTGCGCGATCTTGCTCTGCACCTCCTGCAGGGCCACGTCGATGTCCCGGTCGAGTTCGAACTCCGCCGAGACCGTGGCCTGACCGCGGCGGGCGGTGCTGGTGATCTCCTTGACGCCCTGGACGCTGGTGAGCGCGTCTTCGATGGTGTCGACGACCTCGGCCTCCATGATCTCGGGCGCGGCGCCTTCCCAGGTCAGGGACACGGAGACGACGGGGAAGTCCACGTCGGGCATGGCGCTGACGCCCATGCGGGAGAAGCCGAGCCAGCCGAAGATCATCAGGCCCGCCATGAGCATCCAGGCGAAGACCGGGTTCTTGATGGAGAGGTCGGACAGGGTCATGGGCTAGGGGAGCTCCTCGGTGGAGACTTTCAGGCGCAGAAGCTCCAGCTTCGCCTGCACGACGCTGGCGTCGAAGGCGCTCTTGGCCGCGACCAAAGAGTTCATGGCGGAGAGGACGTCGAGATTGTTGACCAGGCCCAGGCGGTACTCCTGGACCACCAGGCGGTGGGCTTCCTCGGCCTTGAGGTAGGCCTTCTCGGAGGTCTCGGCCACGGCCACGGCCGCGCGCAGGGCGGCCGCGGCGCTGCGGATGTCGGAGCGGGCCTGGCGCAGGCCCAGCTCGTAGGCCCAGCGCGCGGCCTCCAGCTGGGAGTCCGCCAGGCGCACGGCCGCGAGCTGCCCGCCGCCCGCGAAGAGGGGCAGGCTGCCGGCGACGCCGATGTCCCACTTGATGGGGTCGAGCGCGGGCATGCGCTTGAGATAGTAGTTCCCGGTCAGGCTCACGGTGGGCCACCAGGCCCCCTTGGTGGCGCGCACGCCGGCCTCCTGGGCCAGGACCGTCTTGCGCAGAGCCTGCACGTCGCTGCGCTCCTGGGCGCGGGCCAGCAGGGCCTCTTCCGGCTCGACCGCACGCAGACGTTCGAGCCTGTCGCGCAGGGCCGTGCGCGCGAGTTCCTGGCCGGTCAGGAAGGAGAGGAGCTCGCGCGCCACCGCGATCTGGCCCTTCTGGGTCTCGGCCTGGGCCTGCAGGGAGGCCAGCTGCGATTCGACCAGGACCACCTCGCTGCGCCGCGAGCGGCCCAGGGCGACGCGCTCGCGCAGCTCCCGGACTCGGTCCGCGCTCAGGGCGACGGCTGCCTGCGTGTCCGCAAGCTGGGTCTCCAGGCTGACCGTGAGATAGAATGCGCCGCTCACGTCTCGGAAGAGCGCGGCTCGGGCCCGCTGCAGCTGCAGCTCGGCGGCCCGGCCGAGGTGCTTGGCCGCCGCCATGGCCGCGTATTCGCGCAGGCCGGAGAAAAGGGTCTGGGACAGGCTGAGGTTCACCTGGGGTTGGGGGCTCTGGACGGTGACGCCGCCGCCCGCGGCTCCGGATTTATCCAGCCATTTGTCCGATGCGTTGAAGCTCACGCTGGGCAGGGCTCCGGCCAGGGCCTGGCGGAACTGCTGCTCCAGCTGGCGGACCTGCTCTTCCCGCAGGCGCAGGGATTCGCTGCGCTCCTTGGCCCAGGCATAGCACCGCTCCAGGTCCGCATCCACGAGCGGCGCTTCCTGGGCGCCCAGGGACGGGAGGAGCAGGGACAGGCAGAGCAGGAGGCGGAGCATTATCCTGGGGGACGACGGAGAGTGTAGCGAACTATCTCGGCCCGGGTGAAGAGGCGCATGGGCGGCCCCCACTGTCCGGTGCCCGAGGTCACGTAGAGGCTGCTGGCTCCCTCCCGGTAGAGGCCGTTGAAATCGGGATAGACCAGGCGGACGATGGCGCCGAAGGGGAAGATCTGCCCCTGGTGGGTGTGTCCGGAGAGCATCAGCCCCACGCCGCGGCGCGCCGCGGTCTTGAAATGCAGGGGCTGGTGGGAGAGCAGCAGGGCGGGCTTGGCCGGGTCGAGCTTGGACAGCACGGCCTCCAGCTCGCGGCCGGAGAAGCGCGCGGTGCGCAGGTCGTCGACGCCCGCGACCTGCAGGCCGCCGGGCAGGACCGCGACCTCGTCGCGCAGCAGGCGCGCGCCCATGGCCTGGAATGCGCGGGCCGAAGCCGCGACGCCGTGATAGAACTCGTGGTTGCCCAGCACCGCGAACACGCCCTGCCGGGCCCGTAAGCCCGAGCCGATACGCGCGAAGGCCCCCTCGTCATTGAGGCCGGCGTCGAGGATGTCGCCGGTGAGCACCACCAGGTCCGGCGAGAGCCCGGAGACCTTCTCCACGATGCGCGCGAACTTGGAGAGGGGCACGGTCACGCCCAGGTGCAGGTCCGAGACCTGGACGACGGTAAAGCCGTCCAGGGCCTGGGGGAGGCCGGGCAGGGGGATCTCGACCTCGCTCAGGCGCGGCATGCGCCAGGCGTTGTAGAGCGACCAGAGCCCCGCGGCCGCGGTGGCGGCCAGCACCGACGCGCGCAGCCACGGCCGCAGGGCCGCGGACCAGCCCCAGAGCCGGGCGAGCAGGAGGAGCAGGTCGGCGGAGGCCGCGCAGGTGAGCCAGATGAGGACCAGGCCCAGCCATATGAAGGAGAGGTAGGCGAGCAGAGAGATCCAGGCCCCCGTGAAGTGGCGCAGGCAGTACAGGCACAGGGGAAAGCTCAGAGTCAGCAGCAGGACCGCGACGCGCGCCGCCGTCGGGGAGACCGGCAGCCCCGGGAAGTTGCGGATGAGCCAGAAGGCCACGTAGTACTGCATCCCTAGATAGACGAGGATGACCGTGGCGATGAAGCCGAACATCGCGGGCATCAGAGCAGCCCTTGCGCCGCGTCGGCGATCTCGGAGGCGGCAAGGCGCTCCCAAGAGCCGGTTCTGAGCAGCCGGACGGCCTTGCCCCAGGGCCGATGCTTCTCGACCTGGGAATGCGGTCCGGCCAGGCTCAGGACCGGGACGCCCAGGGCGGCCGCGATGTGCCCGGGCCCGGAATCGGTTCCGATGAAGAGCCGCGCCAGGCTCATGACCGCCTTCATGTTGGCGATGGACTGGTCCTCGGGCAGCCAGACATTGCCTCGCCGCAAGGCTGCGGCCTCCCGGTCCACCAAAGCCTCGTCCTTGGGGCCGATGAACAGGACGAAGCGGCTGCCGGGCAGGCGGGAGGAGAGCTCTGCGATGAGCGCGCAGCAGTTCTTAATGGGCCATTGGCGAAGAGGCTCGCCCGAGAAGGGATGCAGGACGACCACCGGCCCCCCGTTTAGAAGAGCGCGGGCTTTGTCCCGCAGCGCCGTTTCGTCTTGGGAGAGCCCCAGCCGGGGCAGGCAGGCGGCGCGGTCGAGCTTCACCTTGAAGTAGAGCTCCACCAAGGCCAGGTGGTCGTCAATGGTATGGGGACCGTGGGCCTCCCAGGGCACGGACAGGGTCAGCAGAGGCCCGCTCTTGCGCATGCCGTAGCCGATGCGCTGCGGTATGCCGCAGAGCCGCGCGCATAGGGCGCGGCGCCACTCCGTGCCCAGCACGAAGGCCGCGTCGTAGTCCTGCCGGCGCACTTCCAAGAGGGTCTTGAGGAAGGGACCGACGGCGCCCCTGCCTGCGCCCGGGGCCGCGTCCCAGAACGGGTCGCTGGCATGGAGGCGGTCGAGGTCGGGCTGGCCGGCTAGCGCGCGCGCGGAATAGGCCTTGGTCCAAAGCCCGACCTGGGCCCCGGGGCTCAGGGACTTGATGGGCGCGACGGCGGCTGTGGCCATGACTGCGTCGCCGAGATTGTCGAGCGCCAGGATGAGGAATCGCATGGAGACCGGAGCGTATTATCGCTTATTTTTCCTCCCGCCCGAATCTGCTAGACTACCGCAGATACCGATAGGAGAGAATTCCATGAAAGAGCAGATCCTGGAGAAGATCGAGAGCCTGCGCGACTACGCCGTGGAGATGCAGAGGGGGCTGACCGCCATCCCGGCCATCGCCCCGTCGAGCGGCGGCGAGGGCGAGCATGACAAGGCCAAGTGGCTCGACGGCGAGCTGCGCAAGCTCAAGTTCGACGAGATCAAGTGGTACAATGCGCCGGACGTGAAGGCCAAGATGAGCATCCGGCCCAACATCGTGGCGCGCTGGAAGGGCCAGAGCTCCAATAAGACGCTCTGGATCATGTCCCACACGGACGTGGTGCCGCCGGGAGAGCGCAAGCTCTGGAAGACCGACCCTTACACCCTGCACGTGGAGGACGGCAAGCTCTACGGCCGCGGCGTGGAGGACAACCAGCAGGCTCTGGTGGCCAGCCTGCTCGTGGCCAAGGCCATGATGGACTGCGGCTATCGGCCGCCCGTAGACCTCGGCCTCCTGTTCGCGGCGGACGAGGAGACGGGCTCGGACCTCGGCGCAATCTGGCTGGCCAAGGAGCACCCCGAGATCTTCGGCAAGCAGGACATGTTCCTGGTGCCGGACGGCGGCGAGTCCGACGGCTCCATGGTGGAGGTGGCGGAGAAGTCCCTGTGGTGGCTCAAGATCACCACACGGGGCAAGCAGTGCCACGCCTCCATGCCCGACCAGGGCCGAAACTCCTTCAAGGCGGCCTGCGACCTGGCCATCCGCATGCAGGGGCTCTACAAGAAGTTCGGCAAGAAGGACAAGCTCTACTTCCCGCCCATGAGCACCTTCGAGCCCACGAAGAAGGAATCCAATGTCCCGAACATCAACACCATCCCGGGCGAGGATGTGTTCTACTACGACTGCCGCGTCCTGCCGCAGTACAAGCTCAAGGACGTGGAGGCTTATATTAAGAGCCTGGCCAAGGGCGTGGAGGACAAGTACGGGGTGAAGATCTCCTTCGAGAACATGCAGCGCGCCGAGGCCGCGCCGCCGACCTCGCCGGACGCCGAGGTGGTCAAGCTGGTCAGCGAGGCCATCAAGGAGGTCCACGGGGTCAAGGCCAAGACCATGGGCATCGGCGGGGGCACGGTGGCTGCGGTGTTCCGCAAGCTGGGACTGCCCGCGGTGGTGTCGGCCAAGCTCGACGAGACCGCGCACCAGCCCAACGAGTACTGCATCCTGGACAACCTCATCGGCGACGCCAAGGTCTGCGCCCTGACCGCGCTCAAGAGCAAGGCCTAGCGCCGTTCGCCGTTCTCGAAAACAGCCCCTGACAAGCTTTGCTTGTCAGGGGCTGTTTCGCGCGCGCCCCTCCGTTTATTGGGTCCGTTATGGCTTCTGGATCGCCTCGCGTTCGCGCGAGTAGACCTCGGCGAGCTCCAGGGCCCGGGAGAACCACAGGTGCACGCCGCCCTCGGCGCCGGGCGCGATGTTGAGCTCCACGCCCTTGAGGCCGAGCCCCGGGACGTTCATGGCGAGGATCGCCGCGCCGTCCGCAGCGACGGGCGCCACGGCCAGCCGCGCGCCGCGCGCGTCCGCCAGCCAGATCCAGGGCCGCAGCATGGCCCGGATCGCGTGCTCCACCGGCTCGCCGGCCGGGATGTCCATGGCCAAAGGCGGCACGGAGCAGGACTTGAAATCCGCGCAGCCCGAGGCGCGCGGCGCCCGCAGGCCCGGCAGCCGAGCGAGCAGTTCCTGGCGCTCGCTGGCCGGGTCGGCTGGCCGGTCCGCCACCGCGTCCTTGAGGTCCGTCTCCGCGAAGACCGGGGCCGAGGACTGGGTCTTGCCAATCTTCTCGCGGACCTTCGCGTCCGAGGACAGCAGGGCGCGCAGGCGGTCGTCCGCGGCCGCGGCGGTCTGGGAAGGCGCGGCCTGAAGGGCCGGGGCGCAGAAAAGCACGACGGCGCATAGGGCGGGGAAGCGCATGGGTATATTATAACCGCAAAAAGGCTGAAAATTCAAAATCCTTCGGCCCCGGCGCCTAGGACCCATCGAACCGCTTTGTTATAATCATCCTGTGGAGAAAACTCGCGAGATCGTCCTGGCGAAGTCGGCCGGGTTCTGCCCCGGCGTGCATCAGGCCCTCGAGCGCGTACGGGTGCTCGCCGAACGCGGCAAAGGCCCGGTCTTCACCTTGGGGCCGCTCGTGCACAGCGACGTGGTCATAGCCAGGCTCGAAGCCCAGGGCATACGTTCCGTGGACTCCCTGGAAGAGGTCAAGGGCAAGGGCGGCGTGCTGGTCATCCGCGCCCACGGCATCACTCCGGAGCTCGAGGCCGAGGTCCAGGCGCACGGCATCCCGGTCGTGGACGCCACCTGTCCCTTGGTCAAGAAGGTCCACAAGGCCATCGCCCGGTACGTCGCGCAGGGCTATGCCACGGTCGTCGTGGGCGATTCCGGCCATGCCGAGGTGGTGGGCCTGCTCGGCTATGCCGGCAGAGGCGCCCAGGTGGTGTCCGGCCCGGAGGAGGCGGAGAGGCTCCCGGCGTTCGACAAGGTCCACGTCGTGGCCCAGACCACGCAGGAAGAGGATGTCTTCCTCAAGACGGTCGCGGCCGTCAGGCGCAGGTCCAAGACCGTGGCCGTGTCAGACACCATCTGCAAGCCCAGCCGCGACCGCCAGCGCGAGACGGTCGACCTCGCCGGCAAGGTCGACCTCATGGTCGTGGTCGGCTCCAGGAAGTCGGCCAACACCGCGCGCCTGGCCGCCATCTGCCGCAGGCTCTGCCCCAACACGGTCTTCGCCGAGTCGGCGGCGGACCTCGACGAGGCTGCGGTCAGGGCGGCGCGGCGCATCGGCGTCACGGCCGGCGCCTCGGCCCCGGACTCCCTCATCCAGGACGTCGTCTCGGCCCTGCGGAAGGTCTGACGTGACCCGGCCCCTCCGGCGCCTGCGCCTCTCCGTCTTCGGCGCGGTGCAGGGCGTGGGCTTCCGGCCTTTCGTCTTCCGCCTCGCCGAGGAGCTGGGCCTCCAGGGCTGGGTGCTCAACGGGCCTTGCGGCGTGATCATCGAGGTGGACGGGGAACAGCACCTGCTGGCGCGCTTCGCCGGCCGTGTCGTGGCCGAGAAGCCCCGGGCCGCGGTGGTCGCGGCGGTGGAGACGGTCTGGCTGGATGCCGCGGGCTTCCGGGGTTTCGATATAAAGAAGAGCGAGGGAGCGCCCGCCCCCTCGGCCTGGCTCCTGCCCGACCTGGCGACCTGCCCGGACTGCCTGGCGGAGATCTCCTCCCCCAAGGAGCGCCGCCACGGCTACCCCTTCACCAACTGCACCCTCTGCGGCCCGCGCTTCACCATCCAGACCGGCATCCCTTACGACAGGCCCAACACCACCATGGCCGGCTTCACCCTCTGTCCGGCCTGTCGGGCCGAATACGAGGACCCTGCGGACCGCCGCTTCCACGCCCAGCCTATCGCCTGCCCGCAGTGCGGGCCGAGGCTCTGGCTGGACGAGTCCGGCGGCTCCAGGAGCGAGGGCGCCGCGGCCTGGCGCCAGGCCGCGGGCCTCATCCGTCGGGGCCAGGTCGTGGCCATGAAGGGCATCGGCGGCTTCCTGCTCTTGTGCGACGCCCGCAGCCCCGGCGCCGTCAGGTGCCTGCGCGAGCGCAAGCGGCGCAACGAGAAGCCTTTCGCGGTCATGTTCCCAGACCTCGCATCCATCAGGCAAGCCTGCGAGGTTTCGGAGCTTGAGGCAGTCTGGCTCGAGTCCGCGGCCGCTCCTATCGTGCTCCTGCGGCGTCAGCCGCACAATCCCTTGATAACGGAAGAAGCTTCTCCCGGCAATCCCTGGCTGGGCGCCATGCTCCCCTATGCTCCCCTGCACCATCTTCTGATGAAGGAGTTGGGATTCCCCATGGTGGCCACCAGCGGCAACCTCAGCGAGGAGCCTATCGCCAAGGACAACGAAGAGGCCAAGTCCCGGCTGCGGGGCCTGGCCGACGCTTTCCTGATGCACGACCGGCCCATCGTGCGCCACGCCGACGACTCCATCGTGCGCCTGGCGCGGGGCCGTCAGCTCGTGCTGCGCCGGGCCCGGGGCTTCGCGCCGTTGCCTCTGCGCACGGGCCGGCCCCTGCGGCCGGTCCTGGCCCTGGGCGCGCACCTCAAGAACACCGTGGCTTTGGGCTGGGAGCGCCAGATCGTGGTGAGCCAGCATCTCGGGGACCTGGAGACCGCGGCCAGCCTCGACGCTTTCCGCGCGGCTCTCTCGGACCTGGCGCGGCTCTACGGCTTCCAGCCGGAGCGGGCGGCCTGCGACCTTCATCCGGACTACGCCTCCACCCGCCGCGCCGAGTCCCTGGATTTGCCCGTGGTGCGCATCCAGCATCACCACGCGCACGTGGCCGCGCTCATGGCCGAGCAGGACATCGCCCCGCCCGTGCTGGGCGTGGCCTGGGACGGGCTGGGCTTCGGGCCGGACGGCACCATCTGGGGCGGGGAGTTCCTGGTCGTGGACGAGAAGGGCTTCCGGCGCTTCGCGCACCTGCGCCAGTTCTCCTTGCCCGGGGGGGAGGCCGCCATCAAAGAGCCGCGGCGCTGCGCCCTGGGCCTGCTGGCCGAGCTCGGGCTGGGGCTCGACCGGCTCGCGCCGCTCTTTCCGGAGGGCTGGGCGGCGGCCCGCAAGCTCCCGGCTTCCGCGGCGCTCTCGCCGCGCACCTCCAGCGCCGGCCGTCTCTTCGACGGCATGGCCTCTTTGCTGGGCCTGCGCCAGAAGAACTCCTTCGAGGGCCAGGCGGCCATGTCCCTGGAGCATTGCCTTGATGCCTCCGAGGCGGGAGCCTATCCCGCGAAGGGCGGGGATTGGGAGCCCATACTGCGCGCGGCGCTGGAAGACATCGACAAGGGGGTTCCGGCGGGCAAGGTCTCGGCGCGCTTCCACAACGGATTGGCTCGGATGATCGTGGCCGTCGCCAAGGACGCGGGACTCGAGCGTGTGGCCCTGACCGGCGGGGTGTTCCAGAACGCCTATCTCAGCGAGAAGGCGGCCGCGCTCCTGGAGGCCGCGGGCTTCCTGGTCTACACGCACCAGCGCCTGCCGCCCAACGACGGCTGCATCTCCGCCGGCCAGGCCTATGTCGCCGGCCTGGGCTGGCATGCCTGATTGTGGTAGAATCGCCGCATGAACGTTGAACTCAGCCTGGGCTGGCTCGACGGGACCATCCTCGTGGCCTATGTCGCGGCCCTGGCGTCCATCGGCTGGTGGGCGGCGCACCGCACCGCCAAGACCACGGAAGACTACTTCCTGGCCAACCGCTCCATCCCCTGGCTGGTCACCATGGCCAGCTTCGTGGCCACCTGCATCAGCGCCCTGACCTTCATCGGAACCCCGGCCGAGGGCTTCTCCTCCGACTACCGCTACCTGCTGAGCAACCCGGGCGACATCCTGGCCACCATCTTCATCGCCATGGTCTTCCTGCCGCACTTCCAGAAGCTGCGCGTGACCTCCATCTACCAGGCCGTGGCCGAGCGCTTCGGCCCGTCCGCGCGCACGACCTGCTCCGCCTACTTCCTCCTGACCCGGTCTTTGGCCTCCACCGTGCGCATCGTGGCCATCGCCAAGGTCCTGGAGGTGGTCACCGGCGGCGGGCTGTCCTACCAGCAGTGCGTGGTCATCGTGGTGGGCGGCATACTCGCCTACACCACTTTGGGCGGCGGCCGGGCCATCGCCTGGACCGACCTCATGCAGTTCTGCCTGCTCGTGACCGGGGCGGTCTCCGCCTTGATCTACATCGTGACCCAGGTGCCCGGCGGCGTCCCCGCCATCATAGACGCGGGCCGCCACGCCGTGACCGCGGACGGGACGGTCTACAACAAGTTCAACTTCATGGAGATGTACCAGCCCGGGAACCTGGGGCTGCTCGTCCTCATGACGGTCTGGGGCTTCTTCAACTCCTCGGCCGCCTACGGCACGGACCAGGACATGGTGCAGAGGCTGCTGGCCTGCAACGACAACCGCAAGGCGCGCTGGAGCCTCATGATCTGGGGCCTGGCCGGCATCCCCATCGCCTTCCTGTTCCTGAGCATCGGCGTGGGCCTCTACGCCTACGCGCGCGTGCACCCCGAGCTCATCGCGGGCATGACGGACAACGACCACATCTTCCCCCGCTTCATCCTGGGCGTGATGCCGCACGGCCTGCGGGGCCTCCTGCTGGCCGCGGTGGCCTCGGCCGCCATGGGCAGCGCGGACTCGGCCCTGGCCTCCCTCTCCACGGCCTTCACTTTGGATTTTTACAAGCCCTTCTGGGGCAAGGGCCAGCCCGAGGAGCGGGTGGTCAAGGTCTCCAAGATGTCCTTCGTGGGCTTCGGGCTATTCTTCATGGTGGTGGCCATGGGACTCAAGAGCATGGACAACCTCCTCTGGCTGGCCTTCCGCATCATCGCCTTCACCTACGGGCCGCTGCTGGGCATCTTCGTCGTCGCCATCATGACCGACTGGAAGCTGTCCGCGCGCAAGGTCTTGGGATTGATGCTCTGCCCGACCGTGCTCACCTTCTCTTTGGCCATGCTGGCCTGGTACCAGAGCACGCACGGCGGCGGGCCCGCCTGGCGCGAGCTGCACAAGACCTACTGGCGCTTCTACACCATCTTCGGGACCCTCTTCGTCCCGGCGGGCGCGTGGCTGCTCAGGGAGAAAGACGAGCGCCCAGCGGCGGCGGCCGCTTAGCGCAGAGGGCGCGCGCCAGGCGCTCGAGCTCATCTCGGGCTTCCAGCCGAGCCAGTAGGTCATGCGGTAGGGCCGGGCTGCCGTTCCTGGCCCCGAACAGCCCCCCGGCCATGGACAGGAGGGTGTCCGTGTCCCCGTCCAGCGAGAGCGAGAACTCGGCCATGGCTCCGAAGTCCCCGGGGAAGCGGCAGAAGCAATACAGGGCGGTCACCGCGGACTCGTGGGCGCGCACGCTGCTGCCCAGGACTCGGCGCACCTCCGCGGCGGACGGGTCCCGGCCCAGCCAGGCCAGAGCCTGGCGCAGGCGCGCGCGGTACTCCTCGGCCCGGGCTCCAGCCAGCAGGGACTCCAGGAAGCCCTTTGGTGAGAAGTCCGGCCGCAGGGTCAGGGCCGCGGCTCGGGCCATGAGCACGCCGCCCTCCACGCCCAAGGGGTGGGCGTGGGTGATCTCGCTGGAGCGTATGGCGGCGTCCTCCATGAGGAGCGGTTCGTCGCGGAAGAAAAGGCCGATAGGCGCGGCGCGCATGGCGGCCCCGTTTCCGAAGGAGCCCTGCGGGAAGAGCGCGCGGCCGGCCTCGCGCCAGGGCCGGCCCGCCCGCACTGCCGCCAGTATCCGGCGCGTGCTCGGGCCGTAGCCGCGCAGGACCTCCAGCCTGCGGGCCCAGCCCTGGGCCAGATGGTCGCAGTCGACCCCGTCCTTCTCGATGAGGGATTCCGCCAGGCCCATGGTCATCTGCGTGTCGTCGGTCCAGCGCAGGAGGTCCCCGTGGGGCAGGCAGATGAGGCGCCAGGCGAGCTTCTCGAACGGCCCGCCCTCGTGCGGCGCGCCCAGCGCGTCGCCCAGGGCCAGGCCCAGGAAGCAGCCGACGAACCGGTCGGGAAGGTCCACGAGAGGGCTAGTGCCGGTCGTAGATCTCGGTCATGTACTCGCCGAGGGTGCGCACCACGACGCGGCCGTCCTCGATGCGGATGATGAGGGTGTTCGGCCCGGCGCCCTGGCGGGTGAGGCGGCCGATGGAGGCGATGGGGGGCAGGTCCGCGTCCTGCCCGTAGTAGGCGATGGCCTCTATGGAGGGCGGCGCGGAGCGGGTCTTGAGTCCGAAGAAGCCGGCCACGCGCGCGATGAGGGCGCGGCGCTTGGCCGACGCCTCCAGGGCCTGTGACGCGGCGCCCAGGTCCTCATATTCGCTGAAGCGCGCCGCCCACTGGAAGCGCACCGCGCTGGCCGTGCGGGAGTCGGAGAGCCGGACGGCCGCGGCCGAGGGCTTGGCCGAGAACTTGTCAGCCGCGCCCTTGCCGTAGGTTTTGGCGGCCTGCGCCGTCAGGGCCTTGGCGGTCGAGGCGGAGGCGCCGGCCGCCGCCGCGGCCTGGCTCAAGGAGACCTCCAGGGAGGAGACCGGCTTGTCGCTCAGGGAGGGCTGACGGTCCGCGGCGAGGTGATAGGGGAGGATGGACTTCAAGGTGCGGACACGGATGGCCACGCGGCCCGTGGCCGGGTCGCGGGCCACGCTGACGACCTCGGTGTCCGGGGAGAAGAACTTGCCCGTGGCCAGCCAGGAGAGGCACTCGGCGCAGAGCTTCTTGAACTCGCCGCCCGAGTTGCTCACCACCACGGTCTTGACCTTGGTGCCGGCCGGGGCGTCGGCCAAAGCCGCCAGGATGGCCGTGCGCTCCGCGCAGAGGGTCACCTCGCGGCTGAGCTCCACGTTCGGGGCCGAGACCCAGCGGCCGTCCGAGAGCTCCACCGCCGCGTGCACGTGGAAATTCGAGAAGTTGGGCGTTTCCGCGGCCTCCTTCTGCACCGCGGTGTAGGTCTCCAGGGCCTTGGCCACCAGGGTCTTGAGCCGCGCCGGCTCCGGCATGTCGCCGACCACGTCGACCTGGCGCATGAGCTTCTCGGGGTCCGCGGGCAGCGGGCCCGGGGTGTCGTCCGCTTCGATGGAGGCCTGGATCATCTTAAGGAAGAGCTCGGTCGCCGCCGCGTCGTGGTTGTTGGCCGCCCATTCCGCCGCGAGCAGCTCGGCGTAGGCCTGGGGCAGATTGGCGAGCTCCTGGGCGCTCATGAGGTTGATCACCGCGTCCGCCTTCTCGCGCAGGGGCAGGATGTTGGCGCGCTCGTTGACCAGCAGGTGCGACCAGCCCTTGAGGTTGTTGTGCACCGTGATGCCGCGCTCGTTCTTGTCGCGCTTGAGGCGTCGGGCCAGACGGATCGCGGCTGGAGCCGCGAGGTACACGTTGAGGGTCTGATGGCCTTTGACGGCCTCCAGGAAGTAGCGGTGCGAGGCGAAGATGGAATCCACGATGACCACGTCGTCGGGGCCGAGTCGGAGGAAATTGCCGCTGTCGAAGGTGGTGGGGCCGTCCATCACGTGCTTGGGCAGCTCGACGCGGCCGCCTTCGAGCAAAGTCTTCACGTCCTGGGCGGCGCGCTGGAGGTAGAGGGCTTCGGGGCGGTCGTAATCCGGCCGGCCCATCGGGTCCAGCGGGATATCGCCGTAGGAGCGGAAGTAGAGGTCCACGGGGAAGACCACCATCCGTCCGTTGAGTCCCTTGTTCATCGCCTCCGCCAAGGTGGACTTGCCCGCGGCGGTCGGGGCCTCGAGGAGGATGGCGCTGCGGCCGGGCAGGGCCTGGGCCTTCTCCTGGATGGAGGCCAGGGCCTGCGCGGAATCCTGGCTCTGGAAGCGCATATAATCCGTGCCCTGGAACTGTTTGTCGATCAGGGCCTTGGCCTCGGCCAAGGATGCGTGCTCGGCGGAGGGGACCGAGGCTCCGCGCTTGAAGAGGGAGGCCAGCTTCTCTGCGCCGCGCACGATGGGGCCGAGCACCGCGTGGGCGGCCTTTGGGGCGTACATCTGGGCCAGCACCGTGGAGCCCATGGTGATGGCGATGGCCGCGTTGAGGGCCCAGCGGGCGTCGCCGCCCACCAGCGCGGCGAAGAGGTGCATGAGGCTGCCGGCCACGAGCAGGCCCTTGAACCAGGGGGAGATGCCCTGGGGAGCGCGCCCCTCGTTCCTGAAGATGGCGTCGTTCTGGCGGATCTGCGGCGCGTCGAGGGCTCCCAGCAGGACCATGGCGCCGGTGAAGGCCAGGTTGAGGCCCACGGAGAGGGGCATGACGGCCTGCGAGGCGATGAGCGCTATCGGTATGGCCACGGCCGCCGCGGTGGTCAAGGTGGCCTTGAGCGCACCTTTGTCCTTCTTGTGGTAGTTGAGCTGGCCGACCACGACGGCGCTCTCGGCCAGGCCGGCGACGTTGGCCAGGTTCCACCAGATGCTCGAGCCGTTGCCGATGCCGACCAAGGTCAGGAGGCCTGCGGCCGCCATCCACATGAGCGGCCCGGCCATGACCACGTCCTTGGTGCCCGCTGGCCCGGACTTGAAGTTCTTGATGATCTGGGGAACGCCCAGCAAGGTCAAGGTGACGGAGCCGGCCGCGGCCACGAGCCCGACGTTGGAGACCAGGATCGGCGCCGCGGCGGCCAGGCCGACGGCGGCCAGGCCGGCGGCGATCCAGCGCACCGTGGGGCTCTGCCAGAGGGACTTGGCGGCCTGCGTATGGACCGCGGGGACCTCTGTGGGCTTGGCTTGGGCCGGGGCGGCCTTGGCTCTGGCCAGAGGCGTGCCGGGTATGCCGAGGGCGCTGACCGGGGCGGAGACCGCGCCTTCCGTGGTCTCGGCCAGCTTCTCGTTGCGCAGCTCGGCGAAGACCTGCTCGGCCGCGTCGCGGGAGGTCTCCGCCGGAGCCTTCTGGCTCAGGCCGGGCAGTTCCAGGCTGGTCTGCACCCGGGCCGAGGTCTTCTGGATGTCGATGGGGCCGGCTTGGCCATCGGCCGTGGGCGTGAAGGTCTTGGCCGGGGCGGCAAGCTGGGTCTTGGAGATGGTGAGGGATGCGGGGGAGTTCTGGACCGCGATGGACGTGGTCTGGCCGGGCGCGGCCGTCAGGGTGATCGCCGAGGCGGGCAGGCCGATGACCGGGGCGGAGAAGGAGCGCTCATTCACCTGGGGCACGCCGATCATGGCCCCGGGGCCGGAGAGGGCGGAGACCGGGGACAAGGACCCGGTCTGCAGGGATCCGGGGCCGCCGAGCTTCATGCCGCTGACGGGCGCGCTGGGGCCGGTCTGGATGGGGACTACGGTCTGGACCGGCTGGGCCACGATCTGGGCTGCGGCCGCGTAGGCGGGGAGGCCCCAGGACAGGGCGACTTGGAGGGAGGCCAGGAGGAGGGCCAGACCGCGCTTGGTTCCTGTCACACTAGAAGTGTAAAAGGAATGGCGCGGGGATGGTTGGGCCTCTAGGGCCTCCGGGAAGGGGCTAAAAGTACTAGGCGCCCAGGCCCCAGCGGCGGGCCTCGGCCGGAGAGGTCAGGCCCTCGAGCACGAGCCGGGCCAGTTCCTTGCCGAAAGGGCTCATCCCGTCGCTCTGCGCGGCCATGAGCCACTCCTCGTCCGTCACCCCCGGCTTGAGCAGGGATTTGAGCGCCGGGCCCACGGTCAGCAGCTCGAAGGCCGGCGTCACGCCCCGGAACCCCGTGTTGATGCAGGCCGGGCAGCCCACCGGCCGGCCCAGCTTGCCGCCGGCCGGTTGACCGCCCAGAAGCTCCAGCTCGCCCGGCTTGGCGTCATCCATGCGATGGCAGGCGCACAGCCGCCGCGGCAGGCGGTGGCCGCACACGGCCAGCAAGGCCCCGCGCACCAGGTCCGCGGGAAGCTCCATGTCGAAGAGCCGGCGCAGAGCGGCCGAGGCCCCGTCGCAGGAGAGCGTGCCCAGGACCAAGGAGCCCTCGGCGGCCGCCTTGAGGGCGGCGCGCATCACCTCGGCGTCGTTGAGCTCGCCGATGACCAGCACATCCGGCTTGCGCGCCAGCAGCGCCTTCAGGAGTTCGGCCTGCTCCTTGGAGCCGGCCGGGGCCGTGGAGACCGAGACTCCCGGCGCCTCATAGTGGTGGTGCGACAGCAGAGCGAAGGCTCCCCGGCCTTTCTTCGCCAAAGAGGCGGCCGCCGCCAGCATAGCGGTCCTGCGGCCCGTGCCCGAGAGCCCCGCGTGGATGATGAGCCCGCCCCGCGCCAGCAGCAGGGCCTCGTAGCGCTCCAGGTCCTTGGCCGTCAAGCCCAGCTCGTGCGGGTCCAGTATGGGCTTGGGCGGCCCCTCCAGGTGCACGTCCACCCGCTCGCCATGGATGGTCGGCAGGACGCGGATGATGGCCCGCGGGGTCGGCGCTTCCGGGTCCGCGCTCTCCGCGGTCTTGCCCTCCTGCGGGCGCCGCTTCTGCGCGATGTCCATGCCGGCCATGGCCTTGAAGCGCGCGGCCAGGGCCCGGTGATAAGGCAGGGGCAGCTCCAGGATCGGGACCAGCACTCCGCCCAAGCGGTACTGCACCAGGCTCACCCAGGGGCCCGGCAGGATGGCGATGTCGCTGGCGCCGCGGCGGCCCGCGTCGAGCATGAGCAGGCCGGCCAGGCGCGCGGCCGGGTGCGCGCCGCGCGCCCCCTCGCCCGGCTCCGGCGCGTCGGCCAGTTCCAGGAGCTGGCGCAGGCCCTGGTCCGAGAGGGCCGGGGCCACGGAGCGCAGGATGCCCAGCAGGTCGTCGAGGTTCTCCTCGTGGGAGTCCGTGGGCGCCAGCGAGGCTCCCGCGCAGACCTCGTCGCGCCGCGCCCGCTTCTCCTCGCCCAGCAGGCGCAGGAAGGCCCGGCAGGCGCGCTCCAGGTCCAAAAAGGCGGCGCGCAGGCGGTTGCAGAGTTCCGCCGCGTCGCCTTCCGGCGCCTCGCGCACCAGACGGCCCGCGCGCGCGGCCCAGGAGGCGTAGGGGCCTTCCAGGAAGCCCTTGGCGGATTCGAAGGCGGCCCAGCGGCCGTCGTGGAACTCCTGGCGCAAGGCCTCGAGCTGCAGGCCCAGGATCTCCGCGGCCATTACCGCGGCCTGCCTGAGCTTCTTGAGGTCCGGCGCGGGCGCGGCCTCAGGCAAGGGCTGGCTCCTTGGGACGGCTCTCCTTCGGGATGAACGGGATCACCAAGAATCCCGGGATGGTGGCCAGGCATACCACCAGGTAGAAGTGCTGGTAGCCCAAGGCCAGCTGGATCTTGCCGCTGAACATGCCCGGCAGCATCATGCCCAGAGCCATGATGCCGGTGGAGATGGCGTAGTTCGAGGTCGGGTAGCGGCTCTCGCCGGCGCGCATGAGCAGATACACGGTGAAGGCGGAGAAGCCGATGCCGTAGCCGAACTGCTCCGCGGCCACCAGGACCCCGGCCAGCAGCGCCGGCGGCCGGGCGTAGGCCATCCAGAGGAAGAACAGGTCGGGCAGGTGCAGGGCCAGGACCATGGGCCAGAGGCAGCGCTTGAAGCCGTAGCGCGAGATGAGCCAGCCGCCCAGGATGCCGCCCGCCACCAGGCCGCCGACGCCCGCGGTCCCGTAGACCACGCCGACCTGGGAGGTGCTCAGGCCCAGCCCGCCCGCCGAGCGCGGGTCGAGCAGGAAGGGCGTCGCGAGCTTGACCAGCATGGCCTCGGCCAGCCGGTAGAGCAGGATGAAGGCCAGAGTCGCGCCGATATTTTCCTGGCGGAGATAGGAGGCCAGGATCTCCCAGAAGGAGACCCCGGCGGACTCCTTCTTCACGGCGGCCCCGTCGCCTTTAGGGAACGGCAAGGCGGCGCGGTGGTAGAGCACGAAGAGCACGAAGAGCGCGGCGGGCGCGGCCATGACCAAGGCCCAGCTCAGCGGCACGTCGCCGGTGCGGGTCTCCAGGACCCCGGCCGCGTAGACCAGGAATCCCGAGCCGAAGATCATGGCCAGGCGGTAGAAAGTCGAGCGGATGCCGGCGAAGAGCGCCTGGCCCTGGTCGTCGAGGGCCAGCATGTAGAAGCCGTCGGCCGCGATGTCATGCGTGGCGGATATGAAGGCGCCCACGGTGAAGAAGAAGAGGGACATGAGGAAGAAGCTCGGGGCGCGCAAGGACAGGGCCGCCGCTCCCAGGAGCACGGCCAGGCCCGCCTGGGTGCCCAATATCCAGTTGCGCTTGGTGGAGACCATGTCCACGGCGGGGCCCCAGAACATCTTGATGACCCAGGGCAGATAGAGCCAGCTCGTCCAGAAGGCGATGCGGTCGTTGTCGATGCCCAGGCGCTTGTAGAGGATCACCGAGACCGTGTTGATGAGGATGTAGGGCAGACCCTCGGCCAGGTAGAGGGTGGGGATGAAACGCCACGGCGACGCGTCCCGGGGAGTCACGCCCCGGGTCCTGTCATTGGCCGGCCGCTTTCCCGGCCGCCTCGAGGCGCTTCTGCACGTCGGGGGGAACCCTCTGGAGAGGGGCGTCCTTCTTGAGCTGGGGGGGCGGCTCGGGCTTCTTCATCTGCGCTTCTCGGCGTTGCCGCCGGATCTCGGCGATCTGCTTATATTTGGCGACCTCCGCGGCGGATTTCTTCCGCGCGGCTTCCTTGGAGACCTCGATGTCCTGGGCAGCCTTGGCCTGTATGGCCTTGAGCCCGGGGTCCGGTACCTGAGCCGCCTTGCGGATGTCCTCCTCGACCTGGCGGGCGACGCGGGCTGCCGCCGCCGCCGCCGCCTTGCGCGCAGCTTCTTTGTCGGATGCGGTCTTGCTGATCCTGGCGGCCAATCCGGCGCAGAATGCCTGCCTGACCGAGGAGAGGAAGGGCGCGCAGGCCTGGGGCTTGCGGTTGGCGATGGCATTGCACAGCGCGGAGGCCGCGCAGGCCTGCGGACTCCCTGAGCGCAGGGCGTCCAGGAACGCGACATAGTCATGGCAGTGCCGTTTGTCCGCGGCGTTTATCCCGGGGGTGGAGTCGCAGGCCGCGACTCCCGACAAGAAGGCCATTTCGGCCAGGCAAGACGTCCCGGGCTTCAAATCGATCCCGGCGGCCTTTACCTTGGCGCAGAGATCCGCGCTCGCGCCGCCTTTCAAGGCGGGCAAGAACAGGGCGCAAAAGCGGGCGGCGTCCTTCTCCGGCACGAAGCTTTCGCTGGATATCAGTTTCTGGCAGGCGGGCGCCGCATCGTTGGATCGGAACACCTTCCAGATCACGGCATTGAGGAACTGAGTCTGTTTGCAGCTGCGGATGGAGCTCTCGACGGCATTCAGGCGGCGCAGGGCCTCACAGTCCTGCTCAGGATTCGGCATGGCGCCCAGGCAACTGAAGTAGAGCTCGAGCGCCCCCGCATGGGAGGCGATATCTGTGCTCATTATCGCGGGGTATTCCTTGGCGTGGGAAACGAGGTCCAGGAAATCAAGGGTGCCCTTCTTGCACCTGTCGTTGACATCGGCCATGACGGCCTCATCCTTGGCCGGGCCAGCGAGAATACCATCAGGCGTGGCGGCGGGATTGGCCGCAGCGGCGGCGGCGGGCAGCATCAGCATGAGCGGCAGATAGACGATGAGTCGGTTCGAATCTCTCTTTTTCATGGTTCTCTCTCGCGGAGCTTTATACTGACTCAAATATACCGTTTTAGGAGTGAAAAACGCAACACCTTCGCGCCCGGCGCCCGGACCACCCCGCCGGCAACATGATACACTATATCGTCGTCGGCAGCAGCGCGTCTCCGGCCATGCAAGGCACCATCCCATCCCAGAAGGAAGCTCCTCGGGGAGCCAGCGTGGCGCGCGTCCGGGCCGTGCTGGCCCGCCGGCGCTGGACCCTGCGCCGGCGCCGGGCCGCCGGCGCGCCCCGCTTCACCGTGCAGCGGGCCGCGGACCAGCGCGTCCTCTGCGAGATAGTCCTGGACTCCGGCGCCGGCTGGCGGGGCGCGGGCCGCAGTTCCCTTACCCCGGCCCTGCGCCTGCGCGTCCTGTCTCGGCCGGGAGTCGCTTGGCGCAGTGACGAACGGAAGGGGCTCGACGAGCTGGGGGCGGCGCTCTACGGACTGCTCGAGCCTCTGGGTCGGCGCGACAGGGGCGGCGCGCGCGGCCCGGCGTCGGCCGAGCTCCACGAGGGCAAGGGAGGCCGCGAACCGCTGCTGCGCACCACCTTCGCCTGCAACCAGCGCTGTCCGTTCTGCTTCGTGCCTCTGACCGGCCGCCCGGCGGAACTCGCCGAGATCTCCACCGACCTCGACGCCCTCGCCCGGCAGGGCTCCCGGTCTCGGGAGCTCATGATCTCCGGCGGCGAACCGACCTTGGACCCGCGCCTGCCCCGCATACTCGCCCTGGCCAGGCGCAAGGGCTTCCGCCGTTTCGTGCTGCAGACCAACGGGGTCCTCCTCGCGCGCCCCGGCCGGCTCGAGAGCCTGGTCCGGCTCGGGGTGGAGAGCTTCATGGTCTCCTTCCACGCCCGCACGCCCGGCCTCTACGACCGCGTCACGGGCAGCCGGGGGCAGTTCTCCCGGGCCGTGGCCGGGCTGACCCGCCTGCTGCGCTGCGCCTCCTGCCGGGTGACGGTCAACGTGGTGGTCAACAGGCACAACTACAGGGACCTTCCCGGGCTGGTCGACTTCGTGGCCGACCTTGCCGCCGGGGCGGGGTGCCGCCGCCGGCCCGAGTTCTATTTCTCCATGATCAACGAGGCCGGGCACGAGAAGGTCCCGGACTGGGCCGTGGACCTCGGGGACGTCGCTCCGTTCCTGCGTCGGGCGATGGCGCGCTGCCGCAGACGGAGGCTCCCGGTGTCCCGCTTCGGCGGGGAGACCTCCTTCCCGGTCTGCCTGCTGCGCGAGCCCGGCCGCCATGCCGCCCAGCGGAGCTTCCCCAAGGACCGCGTGCGCTACGCCGAGGGATTCGCGGGGGAGGCCGGCCGGCTCGGCCGCGCCAAGAGGCCGGCCTGCCGCCGATGCCGCTTCGACGCCCGCTGCCTGGGAGTGCCGGCGCCGTACGCCCGCCTCTTCGGGCTGGGCGCCCTGCGGCCGCCCCGCGGTTGACCGCCCCGGACATGTCTGCTAGAGTATTTCTTCGGCGCGCGTAGAGAGGCCAGCCCATCCTGGAGACCCGCAAGCAGTCCAGCCCCCTGGAAAGAGACGCCGGGGAGAGGCATGTCAACGCCGGGCCGCAGGCCCTGACCGCGATGGCGCGCCTCCTGGGCCTGGCCCAGAGACGAGGCTGGGCCCTGGAGGGGCTCTGCCGGGAAGGCCGCCGCGGCGTGCGCCTCTGCCTTCGGGGCGGGACGCACAGCCTGGTCTTCCGGCTCGGGCCGGGGCTGTCTCTGGCCGCCGAGGGGGCTGCGGGCCCATCGGTGGAGCGGCTCAGCCGGGCCTTGTCCCGCCGCCTGCGCGGGCGCCGCCTGGAGGACGTCCTGCGCCTCATCGAGGCCGACCCGCTCTCGTTCGCGCAGACCGCGACGCCCGGAGCTCCGCAGGACCGCGTCCGGGTCCCCTGCGTCGGCCAGCCCATCGGCATCCTGGACGCGGGCTGGCGCAATTTCTTCGCCGACCAGGATTTCGAGGTCCTGCTGGGGGTGCCGGAATGCTCCCCCAAGGGTACGGTCACCATCCAGTACGCCGACGGGGAGTGCTACTACGCGCGGCCCCAGCGCAGCTTCAACAAGTGGAACTTCCTGGATTGGCCGGACGTGGCCCTCGACGAGACCCCGGGCCGCGACGTGGAGGGCGACTCCCTCATCACGACGGAGCTGACCGAGCGGGACATGATCCTGGGGACCGGGGCCCGGGCGGACGCCGTGGTCGCGGAGGCCCGGCGCCTGGCCAAGACCGGCAAGACCCTGGTCTTCACCCACCTCTGCACGCCCATCATCATGGGCGAGGACTTCCAAGGCCTGGCGCGCCGCTGCCTCAAGGAGGTCGGCGGCGCCACGGTGAACTGGAGCCAGAAGGACCGCGACGAGAACAACAACTTCGGGGACTACTTCCGCGGAGTCCTGGAGCGGCCGGGCTTCTTCAAGGGCCGCGGCGACCCCCGGTCGGTCAACCTGTTCCACTTCCCGGCCAGGTGCCGCGAGGAGGAACTGCGGCCGTTCCTCGAGAAGGTCGGCGTCCGGGTCAACATCTGCGTGTTCCCGGAGGTCACGTTCCCGTCCATCCCGGACCTGCCCAAGGCGCGCTGGCAGGTGTTCTGCGAGCGCAGCTCCTACCCCACCAAGGTCCGCGAGCTCCTGGCCGCCTCCCCGCGGCGGGTCCTGGACGTGCGCGCCCCGTACGGGGTGGAGGGGACGCGGGAGTGCCTGGCCGCCATCGCGGCCGCGGCCGGACAGGGGAAGGCGTTCGCGCAGGCCTGGAAGGAGCGGCTGAAGACTTTCCGGCCCGCGTGGGAGGAGCTGCGCCGGCAGGCGCAGGGACACCGCCTCGCCTTCGTGGTCTCGGAGGCGACCCTGCCCAGGCTGCTCATGCTGCGCTACGGCTACGGCGCGCCCCTGGCCCCGATGGTGCGGGAGATGGGCTTCGGCATAGACCTGCTCTATTACGACCTCCACGGCCGGGCGCCGGAGCTCCCCCAGGAGCTGGCCGGGGCCGGCGTCACGACCTTCCGCAGCCCCTGGGAGCTCGAACGCGCCCTGAGGGAGGGCTCCTTCTCGGCGGCGTTCTCCGACATCTGCTTCGACTGGAGGCTCACGCGGGCCGGCAAGGCGCGTTTCTCCAGCCGCGATTTCGAGATGGGGCTGGAGGGCGCGCGGCGGACCTTCGCGCGGCTCCTGGACGTCTGCCGGCTCCCTTTCTACCGCCGCTACGCCGCGGAGCTCTCTTCCTCCCGGAGGCCGTTCCATGCCTAGCCAGATCGGCGTGCGGATCAACATCCCCTATCTGCAGGGGGCCTACCTGGCCCTCAACGCCATCCCGGACGCCTACTTCCTCGGGGACGGCCCCAGCTGCGTCTTCGCCAAGGCCGAGCAGATCCACGGCCGGCACGACCTGTTCTCAACCCTGCTCTCCTGCGACAACGGGCACCGGGTCCAGCACACCGGCGTCAACGTCTTCAACATCGCCGGCGACTGCGAGGGCATCATCGCCGAGTCCCTGCGCCGGCTGGCCGCGCTGCCCGGCTGCGGCGCGATCTTCATGGGCGCCATGCCCATGTGCTCCATCGCGGGCACGGACTACGAGCGGGTGCTGCGCGAGGCCCTCGCCGGGTCGCGCACGCCGGCTTTCGTCATGCCGCGGCGCTCCGCCATCTCCGGGGACTGGCTGGACGGCTACGCCGGGGTCCTGGAAGCTCTGGCCCGGGGCATGGACCTGTCCGGAGCCAAGCGCCGGGCCGGCCAGGTGGCCCTGGTCGGCTACCTGATGGACCGCAACGAAGGCGAGCACTGGGGCAACCTGGCCGAGCTCCAGCGCCTACTCGCCGCTCTGGGCCTCAAGGCCGGATCGATCTGGCTCTCGGGGCGCCCCTACGAGGAGCTGCGGCGGGTCCGCCACGCCGAGGCCGTGGTCTCCCTGCCCCACGGCCGCGCCGCCGGGCGCCTCCTGGCCAAGCGGCTGGGCGTGCGCCTGGTGGAGGCGGAGCTGCCTTTCGGGCTGGAGGCCAGTCGGCGCTTCGTGGAGGGGCTGGGCCGGGAGCTCGGGCGGGAGGCCCGGGCCCGCGAGGTCGTCGCCGCGGAGCTCGCGGCGGCCGCCCCGCGCCTGCAGTGGAGCGTGCCGCACGCCTTCCTGCACCGGCGCTTCGTCTTCGCCGGCGACCCGCACTACGCCCCGGGCTTCGTGGAGCAGATCGAGGGGCTCGGAGGGAGCATCGTGGGGCTCATCCTGATGGGCCAGCCGGTCCATCTCACCGCGGCGCAGAGGCAGGCCCTGGAATCCCGGCCCCATACGGTCTTCGAGCCCCTGCCCCACATGGTCGAGTGGCTCTGCGACGCCGTGTCCCACGAGGGGCTGGACCTCCTGGTGGGCAACGGCTTCGCGTTCCGGGACATCAAGCCCGGCCTGAAGTGGATGGAGTTCGGCTTTCCTTCGGAGTGCACCCATTTCCTGCGCGAGGAGCCGTTCCTGGGCTTCCAGGGCGCCCTGGCCTTCTTCTCCCGCGTGGCCAACGAGACCGTCAAAGGCTTGGTGCTGCGCCCGCCGGAGGCGCCGGAAGACGGCGCAGAGGACGGAGCCCCGCCGTTCCCAGCTCCCGGAGGTGGCGCCGGAACACGCCGGCGCACGAGTCCCGCGCGGCGCAAGCCGCGCAGACCGGGGCCTTAGCCCGGCGCCGGGTCGGCTCGAGGCTGACGATCTCGGCCAGGCCCGCCGCGCCTGCGACGCGCGCCCTCTCCACCGTGGCCCGGTGGGAGAAGTAGAGGTCGTTGGAGCACTCCCAGCGTTCCCCCAGGGCGCAGAGGGGGACTCCGAAGACCCGCAAGACGGTCCCCCGCTTCTCCGCGAGACGAGCCAGCGCCGGCAGCCCGCGCCGCCACCAGGCCAGCGGGACCGCGTTGCGCGCGTAGTCCCGGGCCCCGCGCCCCTCCGGCGCCACCTGGGACAGCAGACAGTGCCGGACCCGGCCCAGGGCCAGGATGAAGCGCAGGATGTGCTCGAGGCGGTCGAAGTTCCGGCGCGTGACCACGGTGTTGGTCAGCAGGAACAGCCCGGGCCGGGCCGCGGCCAGGGCGAAGGCGCGCCGGAGCCGGGCGAAGCTCCCGGGCGTGCGGGTCAGCGCGTCGTGCAGCTCCGGGCCGTCTCCGTGGATGGAGAGGCAGAGCTCGTCGATGAGGGGCAGGGCCCGGCGGGCGAAGCCGGGCTCGGCCAGGCGGCAGCCGTTGGAGGTCACGTAGGTCGAGAACCCCAGGCGCTTGGCTCCGGCCAGGATGCCCAGGAAGCCGGGGTGCAGCGTGGGCTCGCCCCCGGTCAGGGTGAGGTGGTCGAAGCCCTGGCGGCGCTTGACCGCCAGGACCCGGGCGATCTCCGCTGATCCCACCGGGGCGCCGCGCCAGCGCGCCAGCCGGCTGGACTCCGAGCAGAAGGAGCAGTCCTGGGTGCAGGCGTAGGAGATGTGGAACTCCAGCCGTCGGATCACGGGGCCCTCCGGCCGCGAGGCGGCCGCAGGGCGGCCAGGCCGAACCGGCGGGCGTACGGCGCCGGGACCCCCAGGCACCGGCGGTCGTGGGGGCAGCGCCGGCAGCCGGGGAGCTTGGCCCGGCCGACCGAGCCCGCCTCCCCGGAGAAATCCGCGCCGTAGCGCACGCCTTCCTGGGACATCTCGAAGCGGCCCGCGTACCCCGCCGCGTCGCTGAGCAGGCAGGGGGGCAGGGCGGTCTCGCCCGTGAAGCGCTGCATGAGCAGGCCCACGCGCCGGCCGCGCGCCAGCGCCCGGCGCAAGAACGGCGCCACGCGGCGCAGGTCCACGGCGAAGGACGGGGCCAGCTCGTGGCCGCGTCCGTTCATCATGCTCAAGCCGACCTGCAGGGGGTCTCCCGCGATGCGCCCGGTTTTGCGGGCGAGCCGGCCCAGGAACCCCATCAGGGCCGGCAGCTCCCGGTAGTTCCAAGCGTTGACCAGGACGCAGACCGTGACCCGGCAGTGCGGGGCCGCGAGGAGCCGGGTGAGGCCCGCGACCGCCGTCTTGAACTGCCAGCGGCTGCAGGTGATGCGGTCGTAGAGGGCGGGCTTGTGGGCGTGGAACGCGATGTCGTAGCTTCGCACGCCCAGGGCGAGCAGCCGGCTCAGCATGCCGGGCCGGGCCAGCCCCACGCCGTTGGATTGGAGGGCGAAGCGGCGGATGCCCTTGCGCCGCGCCGAGGCGATGACCTTCGGCAGCCGCGCGTCGGCCAGGGGCTCTCCGCCCGACAGGGTCAGTTCGTCCCGGGGTCCGAGCCGGCGCGCCAGGGCCGCGAGCTCGCGCTCGATCCGGGCGGAGGGCATGCTCCGGTCGTGGCCGGGCAGGAAGCAGAAGGGGCAGCGCTGGTTGCAGGCCGAGGTGGTCCGGAGGATGAGCTCGACGCCGCCCTCCCCGCCCTGGTGGGTCTCGGCGCTTTCATGCCTAGACCCTCCGCCCGGGCCCAGGATGCGGCGCAGGATCGGCCGGGGGTCCGTCTTCTGCGGCACGACCTCGGCGGGGTCGTAGCCCTGCCCCATGTCCCAGAGCCCGGCGCAGATGCGGGTCAGGGAGCAGAGCCGGCAGGCTGCGGGCTTGCCGTAGCCGAAGCTCCACTGCCGCTCCCGGTAGTGGCGGCGCGCGTCGAGGAAGTCGATGGAGCGCTCCTCGCGTCGGACCAAGGCGCGGGTCTCGGTGGAGCAGTGGGCGAACTCGCCCATGTAGCACAGCGGCACTTTCTCGACCCGGAAGGTGCGGTCCGTGCGCTCCAGCCAGCGCATGGCCGCGAGCAGGGAGTCCTTCAGGCCCCTGAGCGCGGGGACCGTCTCCGGGTGTCCCGCCACCCGGCCGGTGAGCGTGTCGAGGCAGGTCCAGGAGAAGTGGTGGATGTAGGGGAACCTCTGGCAGAGCCAGCGCACGGTCTCATGGATGTGGTCCGAGTTCTGGGCGCAGATGGTCTGGTTGATGTCCACGTCCGCCTGGTATCGGCTCAGCAGGGCGAGCGTGCGCACGATGTTGGGCAGGGAGTCCGGGTTGCCGCTCAGGAAGGATTGCACCGGCTTGCGGTGGCTGTGCACCGTGACGTGGAGGTGGCGCAGGCCGGCAGACATCAGGGAGCGGAGGTAGGCCGGGTCCGCGGTGCGCTGGCCGTTGGTGATGATCCGGCAGCCCAGGCCCAGGCCCTGGGCGTAGGCGATGAGCTCGGGCAGGGGCTCGTAGAGCGTGGGTTCGCCTCCGGTCAGGATGACCCCGTCGTAGCCCCGCCGGCGGTAGCGCTCGCAGAAGCGCTTGGCCTGGGACAGGGAGAGTTCCCGCTCGTTGGCCGGGTTGGAGCAGAAACGGCACTCCTGGTTGCACTTCCTCACGACCTGGATGTATCCGAGATTCGCCATGGCAGGCCCTGCGCTTTCTATATAATACTACTTGCCCATTAATGGTACGATGGGAGTTCATGAGCGCGCGCCGGAATGTCGAGCGGATTGCCTTCCTCGGCAAGGGCGGGATCGGGAAATCCACCCTGTCGGCCAACATCAGCGCGCTTTACGCCCGCCAGGGGCGCCGCGTCCTGCACGTTGGCTGCGACCCCAAGCGGGACTCCACGGCCCTGCTCCTGGAGCCCTCCCGGGTCAGGCCCGTGCTCTCCCAGGAAGGCGATTCCCTCGCCGTGGCCGCGGCCCGCGATTTCGTGGTGCGCAGCCGCCTGGGCATGGACTGCATCGAGGCCGGGGGGCCTCAGCCGGGCATCGGCTGCGCCGGGCGCGCCATCGGCAAGACCATCGACGTCCTGGAGGCCCAGGGGCTCGTGGCGCGGGGCGGCTACGACGTCGTGCTCTTCGACATCTTGGGCGACGTGGTCTGCGGCGGCTTCGCCGCGCCCCTGCGAAGGGGCTTCGCGCAGAAGGTGGTCATCGTGGTCAGCGAGGAGATGATGTCCCTCTACGCGGCCAACAACATCGCCTGGGCCGTGCGCAACCACGCCGAGAACGGCGTGGCCCTCTGCGGGCTGCTGGCCAACCTGCGCGACCCCGGGGCGGACCTGGAGCCGGTGGAGCGCTTCGCGCGCCGCATCGGCACCACGGTCCTGGGCGTGCTGCGCCGCGACCCGGCCTTCCGGGAGGGCGAACTGCTCGGCCGCTGCCTGGTGGAGACGCACCCGCGCGGGAAGTCCCTGGCCGCCCTGGACCGGGTGGCCCGGCGCCTGCTGGCCCTGGACCCGGCCTCCTGCCCCCTGCCCGCGCCCATGGGCGACGAGGAGTTCCACGAAACCAGCCGCGCCCGCTTCCGCGGCCCGCGCCGTCCCGCGCCCGCAGCCGCGCCCGCCGCGCCGCCGCCTTCCCAGGAGCCGGCGCCGGCCGCGGCTCGCCTCCCGGCGGCTCCTCTTGAAGGGAAGGACCTGATCCCTTCCCTCGAGCCGGCCGAGGGCGAGCCGCGGGTCCCGCCGTACACCCGCTGGATGATGTGGAACTGGGGGGTCAAGGACCAGTGGCGCGAGTTCTTCGCTGACGCCGAGCTCGCCCTCCACTCGGGCAAGCCCCTGATGAGGAACGTCGCTTACGTGATCCACAAGGAGCTGGAGTGCTTCTTCGTGGAGGCGCGCAGCGACGACGGAGCCGCGTCCTTCTTCAGCCACGCCTGGCCGCGGCACTGCAGCGTGACCCTGCCCCTGCCCATGGAACTGCGCGCCCTGGGCTGCCGGCAGGTCATCACCGAGATCCGCGACAGCGAGATCGTCCTGGGCGGCAACCGCAAGCTCGAGGCCGCGCTGGACCGCCTGGCCCGGGACTCCGGGGACCTCTCGCTGGTCGTGTTCCTGCACTCCTGTCCCTCGGTCATCACGGGCGACAACCTCGCGCCCGTCATCGAGCGGTTCCGCCGCAAGACGGGCCTGCCGGTGATCTTCCCGGACCGCAACGCGGACCAGCACACCGACGTCCTGGCCGCGGTGTTCGATTGGGCGCTCCGCGGCCGCCGGGCGGCCAGGCGCAGGCGCTCCGCTCCCAGCGTGAACCTGGTCGGCTTCCCCCGCGACCGGGCCTTGGAGGAGCTGACCGGCATCCTGCGCGAGACCGGCATCGAGGTGAACGCCTCGCTGCTCCCGGAGTTCGATGTGGAAAGCGTGCGGCGCTATCCGCGGGCGGGCCTCCAGGTGCTCAAACCGCACAGCGCCTATGAGACGTTCTACGCGGAGAGGCTGGACCGGCTCGGGATCCCCGCGTTGCGCCCGGAATCCCCCTACGGGATCGCGGGGACCCGCCGCTGGCTCGGCGAGATCGCCCGGTTCTTCGGCCTGGAAGCGCGCCTGGAGAAGGTCTGGCAGCGCCGGTGGGCTCTGCGCCGCGGAGCCTGGGAGGAGCTGCGGGCTCAGGCCCGAGGGCGGAGCCTGGGGTTCGTCTGCGACGCGGCGCGGCTGCGCAAGCTCCGGGAGAGCCGCTGGAGCGCCGGCATCCCTCTGGGTCCGACCATCCGCGAGATGGGCTTCGGCCTGGAGTGGCTCCTGTGGTGCGGCGGCAAGGACTGCCGCAGTCACGGCGCCCCGGGGCGCCGCTTCCACGGCCCGGAGGAGCTCGGCGCCCGGCTGCGGGAGTCCCCGGCCCGGGCGTTCTATTCGGACCTCGCCTGCGACACCCGGCTCTCCCGGGCCGGACAGGCCCAGTTCTCTTTGGCCTTCTTCGAGCCGGGCCTCGACGGCGCTCTGCGCAGCCTGGAGCGGCTGCTGGGCGCCTGCCGCCTGCCCTTCTTCCGGGAGCTTCGCCGCTCCCTCGGATGACCATGGCGGAACCGACCACGGATTCCCTCAGGCTCGACCTTCCCTATCTCCTGGGCGTCTACGCCGCGGTCAATGCGGTCCGCGACGCCTACCTGCTCGTGGACGGCCCCCAGTGCGTCTCGTTCAAGGCCGAGCACATCGCGGGCAAGCACGATTGGCGCTCGAGCCTGCTCGACTGCGCGGGCTTCCACCGCGTGGTCATGACCGGGACCACCTTCGACTCGGTGGCCTTCAGCCGGGAGCAGACCATCACGGACCTTCTGCGCCGCATCGCCGGGCGGGACGACGCGGGCGTGGTCCTGGTCTCCTGCCTGACCATGTGCGGCCTGACCGGGGTGCAGTACGACCGCCTGTCCCGGCCCCTGGAGCGCGAGACCGGCAAGCCCTTCCTGCCCATCCGCTGCGACTCGCTGGAGGAGGATTGGCTCGACGGCTACGCCGCGGTCTGCGCGGCCGCGGTCCGAGCCGCGGCCCTGCCGGGCCGGCGCCGCCGCAAGGGGGCGGTGGCCCTGACGGGATATCTTTTCGACCGCAACGAAGGCGACCATGCGGCCAATCTGGCCGAGCTGGAGCGGATGCTGGCGGGCCTCTCGCTGGACCTGGTCGCGGCCTTCCCCTCCGGGGGCGCCTACGCGGACCTGGGAAGGGCGGCCGAGGCCTCTGCCGTGATCTCGCTGCCCTACGCCCGGGAGGCGGGCCGGACCTTGGCCCGGCGCCTGGGGGTCCCGCTCGTGGAGACCGGGCTGCCTTTCGGTCTGGAGTCCAGCACGCGCTGGCTGAGGGCCGTGGCCGGCCCGTTCGGCCGCAAGGCCGCGGCCGAGCGATTCCTCTTGCGGGAGACCCGCGCCGCCCTCACCCCTCTGGAGAGGGCGGTCGGCGAGGTCTTCCTCAACCGCCGGCTTCTCTACGCCGGGGACCCCTACCTTTTCGAGGGCTTCTGCGAGATCGCGGCCTTGCTGGGTTGCGCCATCGACTCGGCCGCCGTGTTCTCCCGCCCCGGCCGGCTCGGGCCGCGCGCCCGAGCCCTGGGTCCCGCGGTCCTGGAGCAGCCCGAGGAGCTGGCCTGGCTGCGCGTGGTGGAAGCCCAGCCGCCGCGCGACCTGTGCGTCTGCAACAACGTCGGCTGGCAGGCGCTGGGCGAGGGGGCCGGACCGGTCATGGAGTTCGGTTTCCCCTCGCATTTCTTCCACAGCCTGGCTCCGCGGCCGTTCCTGGGCTTCCGGGGTTTCCTCCACTTCGCCGACCGCATGGCCGAGCACCTCATGGCCGCGCGCATGCGGGCTGGGGCGCGGGGGTCCTGAGGGCGCGTGGCTCGGTCGTCGAGCCGAAGAGGCGGACTCCTGCTCCTCGAGCTGGCGTTCGACGAGCCCGAACATCAGAACGGCGTCGAGGCGTTCCCCCTGCTCATGGGCGTGGGGCGCAGACTCGGCTGGCCCGTCGCCTGGCTGACTCTGGGCGTGCGCTATGAGCCGGCGATGCTCTACCGGCTGGCGTCCGGCGACCTGCGCGTCCTGCTCGGGGAGACGGCGCGCACCCGCCCAAGAGCCGTCATCGTCAGCGCGCGACTCGATGAGCGTCAGCGCCGACGGCTCGAGTCGGCGGGCGCGAGGGTGCTCATCTGCCCCATCGACGAAGGCGCGGTCGATGAGCTCCCGCGCTTCATCAAGACCGCGCTGCCGGAGGCCTGCCGCCCCTGGCTCGATGACCCGCGCCTCTTCGACCGGCTGGATCCGGATTATCGGCGCAGGCCGCTGAACCGGGCGCCCTGGACCCGCCGCGCCATCATCCGCGTGGTCGCCGGCATGCGCTGTTCGTATCTCTCGCGCGCCGCTGAAAACCCGTTCTACCGGTGACTTCCCGAGGCCGGGAGGGCGCTGCGCTGCTCCTTCTGCGGGATGCGGTCCATGAGGATGCCCCTGCAAGACGAGCTGGCTTACGCCGTGCGCCACGTGGAGTCGGCCTGCCGCCAGCGGCGGGGCGAAGGCGGCGAGCGGCGCTTCGAGCTCGTGGGCAGCCGGCTGTGGCCGGGGATCGAGACGCTGGTCGACGCCCTGGCGCGGGCGGGGGTGCGGGGCGCCGAGCTCAACTTCATGCCGCGCGTCGACGAGCTCCTGGCGCGGCGCGACGCCGTGGTCCGCTGTCTGCCGGTCTTGGCCCGCCAGGGCCTGGCGCTGCGCCTCTATGGGATGGGGGTCGAGAATTTCTCGCCGGCCGAGAACATGCGGCTCAACAAGGGTGTCGCGGCCGGCCAGGTCCACGAGGCCGCCGGGTTCATGCGGGAGACCGCCGAGCGGTGGCCCCGGCAGTTCCGGCTGCCTTCCGGCGGTCTCAGCATGATCCTGTTCACGCCCTGGACCACCATCGAGGATCTCCTCATAAATATCCACCATATCGAACGGTGCCCTCTCATCGACCGGTCCTTCGCCATCGGCAGGCGCCTGCAGCTGTTCCCGGGCCTTCCCATCACCGCCTTGGCGGCCAAGGATGGGCTGCTCGCCGCCGCAGACGAGCCGTTCTACAACTCGGGCTGCATCACGAGCGCCGACCGGAAGGAGATCCCCTGGCGCTTCCGTCGACCGGAGGTGGAGGTCTTGTGGCGGCTCGCGCGCAGGCTCTCCTCCAATCACGGCGGCGTGCCCGCCGACGACCCGGAGCGGCGCCGCATCGACGCGCTCTTGGCCGGCCGGCGACGCCCCTTGACGGAGGACCGCCGCGACCCCTTCACCGTGTTCCGTCGCGCCGTCGAGATCGCGGCAAGCTGGACCGGCTCGCGGAGACGGCGCCGTCGGGCTCTAAGCCCGGGCCCTCCAGGCAATGGTATGATGAGTTGACCATGGATGCCGCCGCCGACCGCGCGCAGGAAGCACTTGCGTCCTCCTGGGACGTCCGGTCCATCGGCCGCGCCCGCGGCGGGAGCCGGACCACCCCCCTCACGGAGCGGCGCTGGGCGCACGCCGTCGACTCCCATTGGCACCTCAGCACGACGGTGCGCTGCCAGCACCGCTGCATCTACTGCTACGAGGGGGACCGGACTGGATTCCACGACGTGCCGCTCAAGGATGCCAAGAGGCTGGTCTCCCTGGCCGCGGCCGAGGTCCCCATGGTGCTCTTCCTGGGGGCGGAGCCGACCCTCAACCCCCACATGCCCGAGCTCATCCGGCACGCGGTGCGCCTGGGCCTGCGGGCGGGCATCTCCACCAACGCCCTGTGCCTGGCGGACTGGGGTTATCTGGAGGAATTGCACCGGGCGGGATTGGACCTCGTGGAGTTCTCGTTCTCCTACCCGGACGCCGAGACCTACGCCAAGATCACGGGCGCGGCTCCAGCGAACTATGTCCGCCTGCTCCGGGCGGTCGAGAACCTCGCCCGATGGCAGGAGACGCTGGGCCGCAGCCGCTCCGGCGGGCTGTTCCCCAACATCGTGGTCAACGGTTACACGATCGACCGGCTCGAGGACACGCTCCGACAGCTGACCCGCCGCCTGACGCCCGGCCGCTTCATCCTGACCTTGCTGCGCCTGCACACCGCTCCGCACGCC
>JACRDS010000098.1 GCA_016212825.1 Elusimicrobiota bacterium
GTCGAAGCGGCCGGGCCGCAGCAGGGCCGGGTCGATGACGTCCGGGCGGTTGGTGGCCGCGATGAGCACGATGCCCTGGTTCTGCTCGAAGCCGTCGAGCTCGATGAGCAGCTGGTTGAGGGTCTGCTCGCGCTCGTCGTGCCCGCCCCCGATGCCGGCGAAGCGGTGGCGGCCGACCGCGTCGAGCTCGTCGACGAAGATCACCGCCGGGGCCGCCTTCTTGGCCTGATCGAAGAGGTCCCGCACGCGCGAGGCGCCCACGCCCACGAACATCTCCACGAACTCCGAGGCCGAGGCGGAGAAGAAGGGCACGCCGGCCTCCCCGGCCACCGCCCGGGCCAGCAGGGTCTTGCCGGTGCCGGGCGCGCCGAAGAGCAGCACCCCGCGGGGCATCTTGCCGCCGAGCTTCTCGAACTTCTGGGGGTTCTTCAGGAAGGCCACGATCTCCTGGAGCTCCTCTTTGGGCTCGTCGGCGCCGGCCACGTCGGCGAAGGTGGTCTCCTTCTTCTTGTCGTCGATGCGCCGGGCGCGGCTGCGGCCGAAGGAGAGGGCCTGCTTGCCGCCCACCTGGACCTGCCGGATGATGAAGAACCACCACAGGGCGAAGAGCAGCAGGATCCACCCGATGTTGACCAGCAGGCCCGTCACCCAGCCGCGGTCGGGCTCGCCCTGGAAGCTCTCGACCTTGTACTTCTCCAGGTCCTCGACGAGCTTCAGGTCCGGGACGGTGAGGGCGCGGAAGCCCCGGGCGCGGCCGTTCTCATCCTTATAGGACCCGCGGATGGCATCCGGCCGGACCTTGACGTCGCTGACCCGGCCCTCCCGGAGCTTGGCCTTGAAGACGGAATAGGGGATCTCCGTCTCGACCTGCGGCCCCTTGAGGTTCTGGAACACGGCGATGAGCAGGACGAAGGCCAGTATCCAGACCAGCAGCTGCTTGACATTCTTATTTTCCACTCTTGAGCACCCCGACGTAAGGCAGATTGCGGTATTTCTCGTTGTGGTCCAGCCCGTAGCCGACGACGAACTCGTCGGGGATGCGGAAGCCCACGTACCTGGCCGAGACCGCCACCTTGCGGCAGTCCGGCTTGTCCAGGAGAGCGCAGACCTCCAGGGACCGGGGCCCGCGGTTGCGCAGGATGTCGAGGAGGTAGTGCAGGGTCAGCCCGGAGTCCATGATGTCCTCGACCAGGAGCAGGTCCTTGCCCGCCGCGCTCTCGCGCAGGTCCAGGAGCAGGCGCACCTCGCCCGTGGACTGGCGGCCGGAGTAGGAGGAGACGCTGAGGAAGTCAACGGAGCAGTCCAGGGGGATGGAGCGCAGCAGGTCGCCCAGGAAGACCACCGAGCCCTTCAGGATGCCCAACAGGGTGGGGTGGCGGCCGGCGTAGTCCCGGGAGATCTCGGCCCCGAGCTCGCGCACCCGCTTCTGCAGAGCCTCCGGGCCGATGAGGACCTTCTCCACGTCCGGATGGACGGGAATGGATGTTTCCGTCATGGGGACATTAAGAATATCTTTATTGCGCCGTCGAATCAAGGGTGCTAGAATAGCCGCGTGAACCTCGCCGCGGAGTCCCTGTCCGTCCTCATCGTGGAGGACGACGAGAAGGACCGGGAGGACCTCAAAGGCCGCCTCCTGGCCGCGCCCAACTGGGCCCTCGCCATCGGGGAGGCCGCGGACGCCGAATCCGCGCTGGAGGCTTTGAAGAATCGCAGCATCGACCTGGTCTTCCTGGCCCGCCGGCTGCCGAGCGGGGAGAGCCTGCCGCTGTTGGACCGCATCCGCCAGCTCCACCCCAAGTCCGCCGTGATCGTGACCTGCGCCCAGCCCGACACGGCTTGGGCCGTGGCGGCCATGAAGAAGGGCGCCCTGGACTGCCTGGTCCGGGCCGACCTGCCCCGCATCGATTTCGGCCCCATCCTGGGCCGCCTCGTGGAGACGCGCAACCTGGTCAACCAGAACATGGAACTGCGCCAGGTCAACCAGATGAAGAACGAGTTCATCGCCAACGTCTCCCACGAGCTGCGCACCCCGCTGACCGTGGTCATCGGCTACGCGCGCAGCCTGCAGGACGGGACCATCGGGGACCTCTCGGCGCAGCAGAAGAAGGCCGTGGACTCCATCGTGAGCCGCTCCGAGGAACTGCTCGCCACCCTCAACAACATCCTGCGCGCGCGAGAGGTCAACGCCGGCCGCCAGCTCGCCACCCTCAAGCCCACCGACCTGAGGGAGCTGTGGCGGGTCTGCGCGGCCAAGGCGGCCAAGGACTTGGAGAAGAAGCGCCTGCGCCTGGAGCTGGCCCTGCCGCGGTCCCCGGTCTGGGTCATGGCCGACGCGGCCGCCTTCGCGGACGTCTGCGCCAACCTCCTCTCCAACGCGGTCAAGTTCAGCCCCGAGGACGGCGCGGTCCAGCTGGCCGTGGGCGCCTCCTCGGACCGGGCCTGGGCCATGCTGCACGACGAGGGCCCCGGCGTCCCCCCGGAGCTGCTGCCCCGCATCTTCGAGGACTTCTCCACCGCGGCCACCCTGGGCCCCACCCGCCAGCGCGGGGGCCTGGGCCTGGGCCTGTCCCTGTCCCGCCAGATCGTGGAACTGCACGGGGGCAGCATCTGGCTGGAGTCCCCGGAGGCCGGGCAGGGCTGCACCGCGCACGTCTCCCTGCCCCTGGCCAAGCCGGAGGCCCCCGAGGCCGTGGTGGCGCAGGCCGCGCCCGTGGAGAAGAAGCGCGTGCTCATCGTGGAGGACAACCCGGACCTCATCGAGATCATCCGCCTCTTCGTCTCCGCCATCAGCGAGAACCTGGAGCTGGCCACCGCGCACTCGGGCTTCGAGGCCCTGGAGAGCGTGCAGAACCAGGTCCCCCACCTCATCATCATGGACGTCATGATGCCGGGCATGAGCGGGCTGGAGCTCCTGGACCGCCTGCGCCGCGTGCCGGAGTCCTCCCGCATCCCGGTGCTGGTCCTGACCGGCTACGTCGACGCCGCGGAACGCGCCCGGGCGGCGGGGGCCCAGGCCGTCATCGTCAAGCCCTTCGACCGCAAGGTCTTCGTGGCCAAGGTCATGCAGCTGCTGCAGCAGAAGACCGCCTGATGCTGAGCGTCGGCAAGGCCCGCATCCGGCTCATGGCCGGGGACATCACCAAGGTCCCGACGGACGCCGTCGTCAACGCCGCCAACTCCCGCCTGGCCGGGGGCGGGGGCGTGGACGGCGCCATCCACGGCGCGGGCGGACCCGCCATCATGGCGGAGCTCGACCGCATCCGGCCGGCCGGCGGCTGTCCGGCCGGGGGCGCCGTGGCCACCGGCGCGGGCAAGCTCCCGGCGAAGTGGGTCATCCACGCCGTGGGGCCGGTCTGGCGCGGCGGCGGACGGGATGAGAGCCGCCTCCTGGCCAGCGCCTACCGGACCAGCCTGGAGCTGGCCGCCGGGCGCGGCGCCAAGGTCGTGACCTTCCCCTCCATCTCCACCGGCGTCTACGGCTACCCGGTGGAGAAGGCGGCCCCCGTGGCCCTGCGCACGGTCGCGGATTTCCTCGCGGCCGGTAAGGGACCTATAGAGGAAGTCGTCTTCGTGCTTTTCGACAGCGGCACCTTCGCCGCCTACGAGACGGCTCTCAACGCCATGACCCCGAAGAGGAGGACATCTTGAAGAAGCTCCGTGTGCTGGTGCTCTGCGGCGGCCAGTCCGCCGAACACGCCGTGTCGTTGGTCTCGGCCCGCACCGTGCTCTCCAACATCGACCCGAAGCGCTACGAGGCCAAGCTTGTCTACATCGACCGCGAAGGGACCTGGCGCCGCTCCCGCCTGGAGCTGCTCACCCGGAAGGTGGGCGCCAGCGAGCGCGCCCTGCGGGCCGGGTCCCGTCCGCTCGAGCCGTTCGCGGCCCTGGCCGAGGCGGACGCGGTGTTCCCGGTCCTGCACGGCCCGCTGGGAGAGGACGGCACCATGCAGGGGCTCCTGGAGGTGGCCGGCGTGCCCTACGTGGGCTGCGGCGTGCTGGGCTCGTCCTTGGGCATGGACAAGGAGGTCTCCAAGCGCCTCTCCGTGCACGCCGGGCTGCCCATACTGCCCTACGCGGTGGTGCGCCACGCGGAGCACGGCCCGGCCCTGGCCCGGCGGCTGGGCTTCCCGGTCTTCGTCAAGCCCGCGCGCATGGGCTCCTCCGTGGGCGTGGTCAAGGCCGAGAAGGCTTCCGAACTGGCCGGCGCCCTGCGCGAGGCCTTCCGCTACGACGACAAAGCGGTCATGGAGCGCGGCATCCCGGCGCGCGAGATCGAGTGCGCGGTGCTGGGCGACCCGTGGGCCAGGCCCGGCGACCCGCTGGAGCTCAAGGCCTCCATCTGCGGGGAGATCGCGCCCAACGCCCAGTTCTACACCTACGAGGCCAAGTACCTGGACCCGGAGGGCGCCAAGCTCATGGTCCCGGCCGGGATCCCGGCCAAGACCGCGCGGCTGGTGCGCGAGCTGGGACTCAAGGCCTTCCGGGTCCTCGACGGCTACGGCATGGCCAGGGCGGATTTCCTGATGGACCGCCGCAGCGGCGCGGTCTGGTTCAACGAGGTCAACACCATCCCGGGCTTCACCTCCATCAGCATGTACCCCAGGCTCTGGCGGGAGTCCGGCGTGCCCACGCCGCAGCTGGTGCACAAGCTCATCCAGCTCGCTCTGCGCCGCGGCAAGGTCAAGGCCAAGCTCGAGATGGCCCCATGAAATACGTAAAATCGTGGAAACCAGGCACCCATAGCCATAGAATTGCTATGATTTGAAGCAGGCGATGGAGTTCGCCTGAAGCGCCCCGGAGACGGGGCTGATGACTCCTACCGAAGCGGGTAGGGGTTTCTTTTTCTAGGTCCGCAATGGATACGATATCCGCCGCCGCCTGCATCACCTTGCTGGTCTTCCTCGCCAGCGTCTGTTCCGTGGAGCTCACCCTCTCCGCAGCCATCATCGAGATAACCGTCGGCGTGGTCGCGGGCAACTTCCTTGGCTTGGAATCCGCTCCCTGGATGGACTTCCTCGCCGGCTTCGGCGGCATTCTGCTCACCTTCCTGGCCGGCGCCGAGGTGGACCCGAAGATGCTGCGCGAGAAGCTCAAGGAGAGCTTGCTCATCGGCGGCCTGTCCTTCCTGGTCCCATACCTCGCGGCCATCGCCTACTGCCGCTGGGCCGCGGACTGGAGCTGGAACGCCTCGCTCATCGCCGGCTGCGCCCTCTCCACGACCTCGCTGGCCGTGGTCTACGCCGTGTTGGTCGAAACCGGCCTGACCAACGCCTCGATCGGCAAGCTCATCATGGCCGCCACCTTCGTCACGGACTTCGGCGTGGCCATGGCCCTCTCCTTGAGTTTTGCGGAATACAACCGCTACACCCTCTGGTTCGTCCTGGGCTCGGCCCTCTTGATCGCCGGGGCGGCCCGCTGGCTGCCGGCCGTCTTCCTGCGCTATGGGAAGA
>JACRDS010000097.1 GCA_016212825.1 Elusimicrobiota bacterium
AGGTTGCAGTCATCCTCGCCGGTCTCGCCGCTGCTGCTCACGCCCACGGGATTGCCCCCGCCCCCGCCGCCGGAAGACGGATTAGAATCAGGCTTGCTAGTGGCCGGGCCAGCTCCGGCCCCCCCTCCCGTACCGGACAGCAACTGGCTGTTCCCCTGGGCGGTATCGAAGGGGATGCCCCCAGCGGCCGCGCGGGTCTCATTGGCGCCGGCGCTCATCTGCCTCGCGCTCTGGACGGCGCGGTTCAGCTGCCTCTGAGCCAGGCTGCGGCCCGGATTCTTTCCCGCCGAGATCCTGGCGGAAGAAGTGCCGCCAGCGCGATTGCTCCCCAAGGTGGACAAGACGCCGGAGGTCCCCTTGTTCTTGGGCAGTTGCTGGAAACCCTGGCCGATCCCTCCCCCCATCCCGGCCCCGCCCGCCAAAGTGCTCCCGCCGCCCTTGCTCAGTTCGCCGAACTTGCGGCTGAACGCCGCGGCCTTCTCCTTCTCGGCCGCAGCCGCGGCCAGAGCCGCCGGGTCAGGCATCCCCGCCCCCGGGACATTGCCAGGCTCCTTGGCCGCGGCAGCATCCGCCTTGGCCTGCTCCTCGGCCGCCTTCTTTGCCTTCTCCGCCTCGGCCTTGGCCTGGGCCTCGCGCTCCTCAGGACTCATCCCATCCCGGCTGCCGAAGACCATGCCCACGCTGCTCTGCAGACGGGAAGAAGCGCCCGGAAGGTTCGCCGTATCAGCGGCGGAGTACTTCGGCTTCTCGTTCTTGGACGCAAAGAGAGTCTGTGGTTTGCGCTCGAACTGCTTCGAGTCCGGCCTCATGGTCTTGCCACTCTGGTAGGCGCCCACGCCCACGGCTCCCGCCAGGAGCGTGATGCCGATCTTCAGAGCCGATTGGCTCAGGATGCCGGAGACCGAACCCCACACGCCGCCGCCATGGCTGGCCGCACCGGAGCCGCCGCCCAGGAGCGGCAGCGCCCCGCCCTTGCGGCGCTTGCGCTCGCCCACCTTCGCCAGCTGGAGCTGAGGGACTTGCGGCTGCTGTTTCATGTCCATGGCAGTTCTCCTGACCTAGGCCAGATACTGGTCTAAAATCCCCTGGGACGGAGGCGTCACGACCTGGGCCGCCTCGTAAGAATGGTCCCAATCCGGCGGCCGGCCGTCCTTGAACAGTCCGGAATCGTAAGTCTTCTTCGGGGCCAGATAGGCCCAGGCCGTGGCGGCCAAGGCGACCCCGCCGCAAACCATCATGAGGAGATTGGCGTTGCCGTCCATGGCTTTCTGCAGAGCAGGCATGTCCTTCTCGCCCAAAGCCGTTATGGCGACGGTCGCGGCCATCGCGATGATGGCGCCGCCGGCCAAGGCCAGCAAGCCCCCCTGCAGAGGCTGGCCGTACTCGCCGCCTCCGATCTGCCCTCCCAGCTTCATGACCCAAGCTCCCAAAGCCGCCGCGATGACGGCCAGGATGGTGATGATAGCCTGGGCCATGCCGATGGTGACGCTCTTCATGGCGGCGATCTTCGAGGCCATCATCAAGAGCGCGGCCGCGCCCATCACGGCCAGCATGGCGGTGTTGATGGCCGCCTGCCAGGGCGTGACGTTGGTGCCGCCTACGGAAGGAGGCTCCTCGGGGAACTGGTTGCTGCCGCTGCCGCTGGGGTTGATGCCCGGGGTCTTGTCGGGCGCCGTGTCCTGGGGCCCGGTCGAGGACGAATCAGCCGGGGTGAGCTGGCTGGCCGTCGCGGTGTTGCCGTCGTAGGTGCGGCCCCCTGCCTGGCTGGTCTTGGCGTTGAGATTGTCCTTGCGCACCGCGCCCAGCTGCTTCATGGCGCCGCCGCCCAGGCTGCGCGAGCGCAGGTTGCCCAGGCCCCCGCTGCCGGCGCGGGCGCCCGACAGGCCGGCGAGGTTGCCGCGGTTGGCGCCGGCCAGCAGGGAGGCGTTGCTGGGGGCGCTGCCGCCCGCCAAGGACATGCTGCCGCCGGAGCCGGAGGCCGCGCCCTTGGTGAGGACGCCGAACTGCTTGTCGGTCTTGAGCTTGGACACGGTGCTGCCCATGGCGTTGTCGTTCTTCAGAGGCGGCGGAGCCGGGGCGGCGGCGGAAGCGGAGGCGTCTGCGGGGGCCGCGGAGGCGGACGCATCCGCGGGCGCCTCGCCGGAAGCCTTGGTGTTGGCGTCCGCCAGGAACTGGAGGGACTTGGAGACGCCGTTGGCGGAAGCCGAGCCGTCTTCTCCCGCGCCGGGCGCGGCCGGAGGCTTGGCGGAGAAGAGGGACTGGGCGGAGAACGAGTCGGCGCGGTCGGAGGCCTGCGGGCCGAAGAGCCTGTAGGCCACCACGCCCAAAGAGCCCGCCACGGTCGTGCCGACCAGCAGCAGGCCGATGATCCCGGCCTTGGTGGCCAGGATGCCGCCGCTGACGCCCGCGCCGAGCAGGTTGCCCAAAGCGCCGGTGCCGGCCGCGCCGCTGCCCGCCTCGGAGCCGATGCCCAAGCGCATGAGCAAAGCCGCCAGGCCGCTGCGCTTCTTCTCTTCCCGGTTCACTTCCGGGTTTATTTTAGGGAAATCGGTATTTTGGCCCATACGTCCTCCTCATTAACCGCAGCCCTTGATGCAATCCGCAACGCCGGCGCAGGAAGCGATGCACGTCGCCTTCGTAGCCGGCGGAGCGGCGGCACCCGCCGCTCCGCCAAAGATGCTGCTGGTGACCCCGCCGATCACGCCAGAGACCACGGCGCTGACCACCATCATCATGATGGCCTTGCGCATCTGCTCCTCCGAACTCTCGGCCTCGGCCGCGTATTCCGCGGGGACCGTCTCCTGCAGGTTCACGTTGGCGTTGGGGTCGTTCGCCTTGAGATTCCCGGGCACCGCGTCGAGGCCCGAATAGGAGCCCCCCAGGCCCTGCGCCTTGCCGTCGCCGATGGCCGAGCCCCCCCGGGAGCCGTCGAAGTTGGCGCCGGCCATGCCCCGGGCCGCGTCCGCGCTCTTGGACATGAGCGCGTTCTGCCCCATGGAGGCGGAGCCCTTCAGCGCGCTCATCGCGGGCTTGCCGCCCCCGCTGTCGGAGCCCCCCGCGCCCAGCCCGCGGGTCTTGCCCATCTCGGTCTGCGCCACCTTCGTGCCGAAAGCCCCCATGCCCGGGCCCGAGCCGCTCCAGTTGGCCCCGGAGCCGCTGGCGCCGCCGCCGGTGCCGGAGAGCGCGCTGAAATTGCCCTTGGGCGGGGTGAAGCCCTTCTGCGGCGCGGCGCCGCCCCAACCCGAGGCGTCGGTCTTGCGGCTGACCGCCTTGAGCGCGTCGGCGAAGGAGGCGGAGGCCGTCAGGGGCGCGCCCGGAGCCGCGGCGCCGGAGCCCGCCTCGGCCGGAGGCTGGTAGAGGGAGGAGGCGGGCTCGGCCGAACCGTCCTTCTTCCGGCCGTAGGCGCCGTCCATGGAGAGGTCGGTGTAGGCGGAGCCGGGGGCCATGCCGTGCTGGGCGTCCAGGCTCTGGTCGGAGGACTTGAGGCTCCGCGCGGAGACCGAACCGGCGCCTATGGGGGTGTCCATCAGAGGCATGCAGATCCAGGCCCCGACCCCGGCGAATCCCAGGAGGATGACCCACCAATATCTCTTGAAGGGGTCGTTGTTTTTCTTGATGCTTATCGTGTTCATGACCCATCACTCCCGACTGCGGACCGTACCGACAGGGTCAGTTTAGCCTCCAGCCTCTCTTTTGTCAAGAGAAACCGTTTTCCTTACTCTATTTTTACCGAATCCGGAAGCCGCTCGGAAGAGGCTTCCCGGAACCCGGTGTATTAGGAAAAGCGGCTCAAGCAGCCGGAGGCGCGGGGAGCGGAGGCGCGGCGGGAGCTGTCCCGGGCGCCGCGGGGATGGGCCGGGGAGGCTTGCCGTACTCCATGAAGACGCTCACGATCTCGTCGTAATCGAGCTCCTCGCGGCGCAGGAGCTCGGCCGCGAAACGGTCCAGGATGCGCGCTTCGGCGCGCAGCAGCGCCTCGACCTCCCTGTAGCAGTCCTGGAGGATGCGCTGGGTCTCGTTGTTGAGCCGTTCCTTGAGGGCCTCGGAGAGCTGGTCGCCCTCGTGGGTGCGTCCCGAGGGGATGACGGAGAAGTCTCCGATGAGGCCGTCGCCGCCCATGCCCAGGCGCCAGATCATCTCGTGGGCGATGGTCATGGCGTTGGCGAAGTCGGCGGAGACCCCGCTGGTGGTGACGCCGTAGCGCAGCCTCTCGGCCGCGTAGCCGCCCAGGGAGGTCTTGATGTGCCCCAGCAGCCTCTCGCGGTCGGAGAGATGCAGCTCCTCGCGCGGGATGTGGTGCACCACGCCCAAAGAGCCGGCGCGCTGGATGATGGAGGCCTTGAACACGTCGTCGGTCGGGTGCAGGAGGTAGAGCACGATGAGATGTCCCGCCTCGTGGTAGGCCACCATCTCCCGCTCGCGCGGAGACATCGTCAGGCGGTGCGCCACGCCCAGCTCGATGCGCTCGATGGCCGTGGAGATGTCCTTGTAGTTGATGAGCTCGCGGCGCCCGCGCACCGCCACCAAAGCCGCTTCCTTGAGGATGTTCTCGATCTCGGCCGGGGTCTTGTAGACCGCCTTGCGCGCCAGGCGGGCCAGGTCCACGGCCGGGTCCAAATGCACTTTCCGCGAATAGTACTCGAAGATCTCCTGGCGCTCCGCCAGATTGGGCCGGCCGATGCTGATGGTTCGGTCGAAGCGGCCGGGGCGCAGCAGGGCCGGGTCGAGGACCTCCTCGCGGGCGTTCATGGCGCCGATGACCACGATGTGGCACTTGTCGTCGGTCAGGCCGTCCATCTCCACGAGGAGCTGGTTGAGGGTGCTGTTGGACTCGGAGGAGCCGCCGAAGGCGTCCATGAACACGCGCTGCTTGCCCACGACCTCCAGCTCGTCGATGAAGATGATGCAGGAGCCGTAGGCCTGGGCGTACTGCCGGGCCTGCTTGAAGAGCTTGCGCACCCGGGAAGCGCCCACCCCCACGAAGACCTCCACGAACTCCGAGCCCGCGGTCGAGAGGAACGGCACGCCCGCCTCCGTGGCGATGGCCTTGGCCAGCATGGTCTTGCCGCAGCCCGGAGGCCCGATCATGAGCATGCCGTGCAGTATCTTGCCGCCCACGCGCTTGAGGGCCGCGCGGTCCTTGATGAGCTGGACCATCTCCCAGGCCTCGCGCTTGGCCTCGGCGAGGCCGATGACGTCGGTGAAGCGCACCTTGACGGAGGAGGCGTCGATCTTGGACTTCTTGAGCTGGGCGAAGCCGCCGCCGTACTGCAGGAGGTACAGGAAGCCCACGAAGACCAAAGTCTGCAGGATGCCCCAGGGCAAAGACGCCACGTTGATGCCCACGATGTAGCGCCGCACGCTCTCCTCCATGCCGGACATGTACCAGACCGGGATGAGGACGGCGACCGTGAAGCCCACGATGATGGCGACCCAAAGCCAGTTGCGCTGCAGGAACAGCCGGAATTTCGCCCAGAGCATGGAGTTCTCCCTCGCGACAGCTAGTCTAGCATTTAGCCGGAGGGCCTCGGGCCGCGCCTTCTCGGACGCGGCCGGCGGGACGAGCCCGGGTCGAGCATCTCCAGGTCGCGCATGTCCTTGTTCCGGCCGGCCGCCCGTTTGTTGGCCAATAGACAAGCCTTGGACGGGAACCTGACCGGGACTCCGCCCAGCCGGCCCGCCACCGCCTCCCGCCAGAGCCTTTCCGGCGAGACTCCCTCGAAAAGAGCGGTCAGGTCGATCCTGACCGGCGCGACGCCGAACTGGATGAAGTCGCCGGAGAGGTAATCATCCTCGGTGTAGCCGAGGCCGCCGGCGCCGAAGGCCGCGACGGCGCGGACCAGCCGGCCGGCATTGTCCCTGGTCGGCTTGACCCAGATGTCCATGTCCCCGGTATCGCGCGGCCAGCCATGGAAGCCCACGGCGTGCCCGCCGATGACCAAGTACTCCACCGCGTGCTCGTTGAGAAGCCCGAGGAAGTCCGTGAAGTCGTCGTGGATGTCGCGCTCAGGCATCGTGCGCAGGCACCCTGCGGCCGGCCTTCTTGTCCAGGGCGGGCAGGTCGCGGCCATGCTCGAGGAAATAGAGCCGCCGCGTCATGAAGCCGACCGCCGCGACGCGTTCCCCGGGAGGGCGCGACAGCCAATAGGCGAGTTCGGCCGCGTCTTGCTCGGCTTGCGGGCGCCTGACCGGCACCCGCCGGGAAACGTCCTTGCGCATCCGGAAGGCCATCGGGATCCTCCATCAGAAGTCTAGCATTTAGCGGACTGGGGGCGGCTGCGGCATCAGGGCTGCAGGCCGGGCAGGATGAAGGCGATGGGCCGGTCGCGGTTGGGCACATACTTGGTCACCTCGAAGGTGAAGCCGGTGCTCTTGTAGAACGGCATGTTGATGGGCTTGGTCTTGACCGTGAGGGTCACCACCTGCCAGACCTGGGTCCGGTTGATGTCCACCTGGGCCGACTCCCCCATGAGGTCCAGGAAGCGCCCCGCGGACTGGCCGTAGCCCAGGTACTGGCTGACCCGGGACTGGATGTCGCCCATGAGCTGGTTGTCCGAGCCCACGTAGTTGGCGTTGCGGTGGGACTCGAGCTGCCAGCGCCGGGCCGCGTAGAAGGAGGCGATCTCGATCTTCTGCACGAGTATGAGCAGGGCGTAGATCTTGGCGAAGGCGAAGAGGAAGAACATGAACAGCGGGAAGAGCAGCACGGTCTCGGTCATGGCCTGCCCGGGCCGGCGTCGCCTGAAGAGTCTCATGGATATGTCCGCACCTGGAACTTCGGGGTCGGGTTGGGCCAGACCGAGGCCTTGATGCCCTGCCCGTAGCCGTCGATGGCCACGCTGACGTGCACCGTGGGCCCCCCGCCCGGGAAATCGCCCATGAAGTCGTGGTTGAAGTAGTTCTTGGACACCACGAAGTTGTCCCCGGAGCCGCCCCAGGGCTGGTTCACCTCCACGCCCCGGCTGCCGTACTCGCTCGAGGTCACCGCCTTGTTGAGGGTGCCGTCATGGGCGGGCTGGGCGTTGGACCCGTGCACGCCCGTGATGCTCTCGCTGACGTACATGAGCTGGAAGAGACCGTTGCAGTTGCTGATGGGCGTGGCCATGGACACCGGCCCGCCCTCGGGCGAATAGACCTGCCAGGGCTGGAACATGCTGCCCGTGGGCTTGTTGCCGTAGAAGTTGATCTTCGGGTAGCAATAGTACTTGAGGCCGCTGTTGATGGCGAAATTCGACATCTTGGATTGGAAGATGTTGGACGCGATCTGGGCCGCGTTGAGGTCGGAGCCGGTGTTGAGCCAGTAGGACTTGCGCAGGAAGTTGTGCGAGGCGGCCAGGCGCATGAGCACCGAGAGCTGGGCGTCCTCGACCGAGCCGAGCAGCTGGTAGATCTGCACGTAGAGCTTGTAGATCTGGTTGGCGTCGTCCCAGTTGAGCCAGAACCGGTTGGCGTCGTCCTCCGGGTTGAGGCCGGTGAGGATGGTCATCACGTCCGGGTTGCCGCTGGGGTTGGCGGACATGTCCGGCGGGCTGGAGTTCTTGCCCGCGCCCTTGCCTCCGTACTTGATGTCCCAGTACCTGTCGCTGTTGGTGTAGTCGCTGCGGGAGGCGCAGTCCCCGGAGCGCATGGGGAAGACCCCGTTCTGGCACAGGATCCACCACAGGCTCTTGGCCCCGTTGCAGCCGGACTTCATGTCGCAGTCGAGCTTGGTGTCGTAGAAGCCCTCGTCGAAGATGCGCATGGGGAAGGCGCCGTTGACGTAGGCCGTGCGGTTGAGGAAGTCCGAGTAGTTGGTCATCTCGACGAACACGGCCGCGTCGATGGCGAACTGGTGGCGGATCTTCTCCCGGGAGAGCTTCGCGGTCTCGTAGATGAGATACACGAAGAGCATCAAGGTCGGGAAGAGGAACAGGGCCGGGATGATGACTTGGCCCAGACGGCGTCCACGACGGGATGTCATCCCTAGAAGGGTAGCCTGGGACCTGTTAAAAATCAAGGCCGGGACGGTTAAAATCCGGTATGGCGCGGGGGGGGTCAGACTTCGAGGAACTTGGCCGAGCTCTCGACGTCGTAGCTGAACTTGGCGGCGCCGAAGTCCAGGGTGGTGGCGATGTGCTGCTGGAAGACGCCGTCCTTGAAGCGGTGCACGCGGAGCTGGTAGGTCGTCGAGTAGGTCTCCCCGCGCACGCTCTCCACCTCCACCCAGAGGGCCCGGTCGCCCCAGGGCTTGAGGGTCTCGGCCATGCCCAGCCGGTAGCCGCCGTACTCCTCGTCCGTCATGCGCACCGTGGTGCCCATGTTGAAGACCAGCAGGCCCGTCTCTTCCTCCACCGGGACGTTCTTGGCGAGGAAATGGGGCGCCAGCTCCGGCTGGCACTCGACCAGCTGGACGAAGTTCGGGTCCCGGGACACCAGGTCGAGCACCTTGTCCGCGGCCGCGTCCATCTCCTGCACGGCCTTCATGTTGTCCGGCGGCACCGCGGCGGTGAGCCAGCGGCGGTGCTCGATGTCGGAGAGCAGCAGCGGCTCCGGGTCCAGCCCGATGCGCGCCTCCACCAGGTCCGAGGCGAAGCCCTTCTGGGGCATCGCCAGGTCCGCGACCAGGTTGAGGCCGGCCCCGGCGTTGACCTCGACGAGATAGAACGGCAGCAGGCGCTTGCGCTGGAAGAACAGCACGGCCGGGATCACCCAGAGCGGCGCCCGTGCCGCCACATAAGGCCGGCGGTGTCCGGACTTGAGCTTTTTGTAGAAGGTGTCCGGCGCCTCCAGAAGGAACCGCTCCAGGGCCGGGGCCGGGTCGGCTTCCGGAGTGCCCCCGCAGGAGGGGAGGTAGCGCACCAGGGGGTTGTCCTCCTCGCTGAGGGCCTCGTGGTGCACGGCCGCCAGGAACAGGCTCCAGGCCTCGGTCCAGGCCACGAAGCGGCGCTTCTCCCAGGCCTTGAGGACCTTGGGCCACCAGGGCGGATCGCCCCTCTTGAGCATCGCGGCCAGGTGCCGGACCAAGGCCCCGGTCACCGGTTGGTTCTGCGTGACCAGGGCCGCGCGGTCGAGCTGGGCGAGGAACTGCTCCTTGGTGATCAAGGTCGGCCGTTTCTCCCTAAACTCGGCGCCTTCGGCGCCGAGTTCGGGATCAAGTCACGCCTCCTGCGGAGAGATGAGGCCCATCTCGATGCCCTTGACCACGGCCTCGGTCCGGTTGGAGACCTCGAGCTTTTGGAACACGGCGTTGAGATGGTTCTTGATGGTCTTGACCGAGCAGTCCATCTTGGCCGCGATCTCCTTGTTGGAGAGGCCGGAGCCCAGCAGGACCAGCACGCGGATCTCGGTCTTGGTCAGCGCCACCGGGGAGCCCTGCCCTTCGCCCGAGGCCATCTGGCGCAGGCCGGCCAGCAGCTTGCCCATGACCTGCTGGGGGATCATCACGCCGTCGTTGGCGAAAGCCTTCAGGGCGTTGACCAGCTCGGAGGCCGGCAGCATCTTGGAGAGGTAGCCGTTGGCGCCCGCCTGGATGGACTCCATGACGTGGGCCTCATCCTCGTAGGAGGAGAGGATGAGCACGTTGGTGGCCGGGCACTCCTTGCGGATCTGCCGGGTCGCGGCGATGCCGTCGATCTGCGGCAGCTTGATGTCCATGAGGATCACGTCGGGCTTGAGCTTCTTGGCCTGGCGGATGACGTCCGCCCCGTCCACGGCCTCGCCGACCACCTCGACGATCTTCTCGTTCTCGAGAAGGTCCTTGATGCCCTCGCGGAACAGGGTCTGGTCGTCGGCGATCAGCACTCTGACTTTTTTCTTCGGCGTGGCCATTTCTTTCCCCCTTGTAGGTTTGTGTGAGTATATCAAAAAAACTCAGCCGCCGACCTTCGGGACCGGGATCGTGAAGAAGAAGGTCGAGCCCTGGCCCGGGCCCGGACTCTCGACCCAGATGCGGCCCTTATGGCTGCCCACGATCTCCTTGGCGATGGAGAGGCCCAGACCCAGCCGCCCGCCGCCGGCCTGGCTCTGCGCCTGCGTGAAGCTCTCGAAGATCCTCTCCAGGTTCTCCGGGGGGATCCCCTCGCCGGTGTCGCGCACCGCGAAGCGCACGAAATCCCCGTCGCGGCTGACCAGCACCGTCACAGCCCCGCCCCTCGTGGTGTGGCGGATGGCGTTCTCCAGGAGGTTGTTGAGGACCTGCATCACCCGGCGCTTGTCCCCGGCCACCAT
>JACRDS010000095.1 GCA_016212825.1 Elusimicrobiota bacterium
GGGCTGGCCCGCGAAGACCGCCAGATTCTTGCGGGGGACGCCTTTGGATCCGCCTCGCGCGGGGATAATGGCCAGGACGGACTTCCCGCCTATCATGTGCCGAAAAAGTATATCATGTTTGACTCTGGAGGTCCTATGGCGGGCACACAGACCATGGAGCGGCTCTGCGGCGTTTTCCGCACGGTCTTCGACGACGACGCCATCGTCCTGCGCGCGGAGATGACGGCGGCCGATGTCGACGGCTGGGACTCCTTGAGCCATGTCAATCTGGTGCTGGCGGTGGAGAACGCCTTCAAGATCAGGCTGTCCACCAAGGACATCATGCGCTGCCGCAACGTGGGGGAGTTCGCCGACGTCATCGAGCGGAAGTCCGCCGGCAGCCCCTGACGCATGACCTTCTATTCCCACCAGTTCTTCCTGTTCGCCGCGGGCGCTTGGGCGGCCTTCTGGCTGGCCCCGGCGCGGTTCCGCTGGGCCATCCTCCTCGCCTGCTCCTATTGGTTCTGCCTCTGCTTGGGCTGGCGGGCGACCGCTCTCCTGCTGGCCGTCTCTCTGGCCAGCTACCTCTTGGGGCTGTCGATCGCCGGAGTCCGGGAGTCCCGGCGGTTCTCGGTCCTGTCTTTGGGCATCGTCGCCGATGTCCTGGCGCGGGTCATGGTCAAGTACGTCCGCCACGGGTGGGTCGCGGCGGCAGGGGTCTCGTTCTACGTCTTCCAGTCGCTGTCCTACCTGATCGACATCTACCTGGAGAGGATCCCGGCGGAGAGGCATCTGGGGCGCTTCCTGCTGTATCTCGCCTTCTTCCCCAAACTCATGCAGGGGCCCATCGAAAGGGCCGAGGACCTCCTTCCCCAGTGCCAGGCGGCCGGACGGTTCGACCGCGGCCGCATGATCGAAGGCGTCCAGCTCGTGATCCTCGGGCTCTTCAAGAAAGCGGTGATCGCCGACCGGCTCGCCTTCCTCGCCAACGCGGTCTTCGACAAGATCGACGGGCATGGCGGCGTGACCCTGCTCATCGGCCTCTATGCGTATTGCCTGCAGCTGTATCTGGATTTCTCGGGCTACACGGACGTGGCCCGGGGCGTGGGCAAGCTCTTCGGGATCGAGCTGCGCGAGAATTTCAACCAGCCCTTCCTGGCGACGACAGTGCCTGATTTCTGGCGGCGCTGGCACATGAGCTTCACCGCCTGGCTGCGGGACTATCTTTTCACGCCCATCATGGCGCAGCTGCGGGCCCTGGGCACCACCGCGGTCATCATCGCCGCCATGACCACGTTCGTCGTCTGCGGGCTGTGGCACGGCGCCGGCTGGGGGTTCCTGATCTTCGGGGCTCTTCATGGGGTCTACGTCTCCGTGTCCCTGCTGACCCTCAAGAAGCGGGACCTGTTCCTGTCGAGAGCCCATATCCCCGAGGCGGCGGTCCTTTGGGCGCGCCGCGTGGTCACCTTCCATCTCGTCGCGGCCGCTTTCGTGTTCTTCCGCTGCGCGTCCTTGGGGGACGCGGCCTATTTCTTCTCCCATCTGTGGAGCGGCGGGAACTCCTCCATCATCCTGCGGACCTTCTCGCCCATCGAGCTGGGGATCCTGGGCCTGTCGCTGCTGGGGCTCGGCTTCGGCCGCTCGCTGCGGCCCATGCTTCTCCGTTATCCCGCGCTGTTCTGGGCCGTCCTCGCCAATGCCGTGATATTCCTGGGAATAAAATCAGATGCCCCGTTCCTATATTTCCGGTTCTAGCTTCGGGCGCGCGCGCGACTTCCTGCTCCTGACCGCGGCGGTGGCCGTCCTCTGCGGCATCGGCTTCGAATCGATCTTCCACCGGCTGGGGGAGACTCTGGACTATGGGCGCGTCCTGGACCTTCAGGCGGAGACCGGCGAGCTCTTCGGGCAGGGATATTTCAATGCCGAGCTTCCCTACAAGATGCTCGGGATCCGGAAAGCCCGGCCCCGTGTCTTGGCTTTGGGATCGTCTACGATCATGCAGCTGCGACGGGCGGATTTCCCGCCGGGGATCACTTTCTACAACGCGGCCCTGGCCGCATCGGTGGGCGGTGACCTCGACGGGATGCTGCGGATGCTCGAGTCCCTGTCGGACGCCGACAAGCCGAAGACGATCATCATCGGGCTCGATCCCTGGCTGTTCAATCCGGACTACCCGCCGAACCGGAACGTGCGCCGGCGCCGGAGCTGGGTTCCCCTCTGGGTCGCCCGGTTCCCGCCCAGGATGTGGTGGTTGAGCGAAGAGGAGCGGATGCGGGTCCGATTCGGCGCCTACGAGACGCTCATACGGGACCAGCGCCCTTGGGTCGGATGCCTTCTCTCCGGCTCCCGGCGGCCCGGGATCGGTCTGGAGGCGAAGATCAAGAGGTGCGGATTCGCGTCTGACGGCAGCTATATCTATCCGGCGGACCCGGCGGCGAGCGCGAGCCGCGAGCTGTCCGCCGAGGAATGGGCGGCCAGGCTGGCCGCCGACCGCTACCGCTTCGCGGCGGGAGACCAGCTGGATGGGCTTGCCGGGCAGAAGCTCGCGCGGCTGTTGGAGGCCTGCCGGAACCGGGGCATCAAGGCCATCGGCATCCTGCCGCCGTTGAGAAGGGACTTCCTGAGGTCCTTGGAGGCCCTGCCCAGCCACAGCGTCTTCTTCGACAGGTTCCGCCGCTGGGTCCCGGCCGTGTTTGAAGACGGCGGCGGGAAGTGTTACGATTTTTCCCGGCCGGAGAGCCTTGGACTGACGGGAGCGGACTTCATAGATGAGAACCATGCCTCAAGCCGGGCCTGGGCCCGGATCGTCCAGCGCATGGCTCGGGAACTCTGAGATGGCGAACGAATCCTTGATCTTGAACGGGCAGTACAACATCGGATCCATCTGCACAAGGCTGCAATGCGCGCGCGGCCTCGGGGAGCGGACCGCCATGCGCTGGGTCGGCGCGGACCGGCGGCTCTCAAGGGGCTGGACGTTCGCGGACCTCGAGGCGGAGACGAACCGGTTCGCCAACGCGCTGCGCGCCCTGGGTTTCGCCCGGGGCGACGTGTTCTTCACGTTCCTGCCGAAACTGCCGGAGCAGTTCATCGCCTTCCTGGGCGCGCTGAAGCTGCAGCTGATCACCGGGACCCTGTTCGCGAACTTCGGAGAGGACGCCCTGCTGGACCGTCTTGGGGACGCGGGAGCCAAGGGCGTCATCACCAAGAAGAGCTTCCTTAAGAAGTTCGTCCGCATCCGGGACAGGCTCCCCGCCCTCAGGACCATCATCCTGGTCGACGCCGACGACCATCTGGCCCCGGACATCCTCAGCCTCAAGGTCCTGATGGCCGGGGCGTCCGCGGACTTCTCCGCCCCCGCGACGGGGCCCGATGCCCCCTCGGTCCTGCACTACACCTCGGGCTCGACCGGGAAGTCCAAGGGCGTCCTCCATCGCCACGGCAGCGTCCTCTCGCAGAGCGCGACGGCGCGGGACGTGCTCGGCCTCCGCGGCGGCGACGTCTTCTGGTGCACCGCGGACCAAGGCTGGGTGACGGGGACCTCCTACGGGATCATCGGGCCCTGGAGCCTGGGGGTGACCCAGGTCCATTTCGGCGGCGCGTACGACGCCGCGGCCTGGTTCGACATCCTGGAAGGGCAGAAGGTGAACGTCTGGTACTCGGCGCCGACGGCTCTGAGGATGCTCATGCGGGAAGACGACGCTCTTTTCGCGGAATACGACCTGTCGGCTCTCCGGAGCATCTTCAGCGTGGGCGAGCCGCTCAATCCCGAGGTGATCCGCTGGGCGCGAGGCACCCTGGGCAAGGACGTCCACGACACCTGGTTCCAGACCGAGACGGGCGCCATCATGATCACGAACCGTCCGGGTCTGGAGATCCGGCCCGGGTCCATGGGGAAGCCGGTCGCCGGGATATCCGCCGCCATACTGGACGGAGACGGGAAGCCGGTCTCGGACGGGACGGTCGGCAATCTGTGTTTCCGGCCGGGCTGGCCGGGCATGTTCACCGCCTACTTGAACCACGAGGACGTCTATCGCCAAAGGTTCCGCGGGGGGTTCTATCATTCGGGCGATACCGCCTACCGGGACGCGGACGGCTACTTCTGGTTCCAGGGCCGCAGCGACGACATCATCAACACCGCCGGGCACCTGGTCAGTCCTTTCGAGGTGGAAAGCGCCCTGCTGGAGGTGGGAGAGGTGGCGGAGGCCGGCGTGATCGGCGCCCCGGACGACCTGCTCTTCGAGAAGGTGGTGGCTTTCGTGGCCTTGCGCGGCGGTCAGGCTTGGTCGCCGGAGCTCGAGCTCAAGCTGCGGATCTACGTGAGCAACAAGGTCTCCACCGTGGCCACGCCCCAGGAGATCGTCCCTGTCGAAGCCATCCCCAAGAACAAGAGCGGCAAGATCATGCGGCGGGTCCTCAAGGCGAGGTATCTCGGCGGCGACTGCGGCGACCTGTCGACGCTGGATCAGGATTGATGTCGCCGACCGCCTCGAAAAGGAACATCCTCGTGTGCGGGATGCCGAGGATGCGGCCGCAGAGCGCGAAAGCCGGCATCAGGGCGGGGAAGACCGACAGAAGCTTGTAGATCGGATAGATGCGCGCGAAGTCGATGCCGTGGCAGTAGTCCCGCCGCTTGACGAGCCGGAAGCCCTGCGCTTCGGCCGAGGAGACGATCTCTTCGCTCTCGTGCATCCAGCCGAAATCCTGCCGCTGGGGCCAATATCGCCTGCGGGTCTTGAGGCTCTTGAGCACGGCCCGCGGATAGCCTTCCCAAAAGGTCCAATGGTTCTTGATGAAGACCGGCAGCCAATGGGGGGGGCTCCCGGCGGAGTCGAGGACCAGGTGGCCGCCTTCCGGAAGCAGTCCGCGGATGTTGCCGAACATCCGCGACAGCTGCGCGGCGTCGAAGAGATAGATCAGGTTCATGGCCAATACGATCTGAGGCCTTTTCCCCGGCAGGCGCCCTCCGGCCAGTATGTCGAGGGATCCGAACCGCGCGCTCGGGAAGAGCCTGAGCACCGCGTCGACGAAACCGCCGCGGGAAAGGTCGCTGAGCACGAGATCTCGGCCGTCCATCAGGAGCTTCGTCTCGATGGCGCAATTGCCGCAGGCCAGCGAAAGGATGGGCTGCCCGGCCGGGAAGGCGCATTCGCATATGAATCCGTAGCAGCGTTCGAGCCGCCCGTACTGGGCTCCGTAGAAATAGGACCGGAGGATCGTCTCGGGGGAGGACGCGCGGGCGACGTCATAGCCCTCCATCCCCTTCTCATGATCTTCGTAGGACTGGTCCCTCGGGGAAATGGCGAGGCTGTCTCTCAGGCGCAACCCCTCCCGAAGATGGGTCTTGAGCCAGCGCCGGGCCATGGATGAAATGTTATCATTTGAGAAATCTGCTTCATCCGGAGGAGGCGCCTTGATCGCCGCGTTGCTGTTGGGTCGGGAAGGAAGCGTGGGATTCCCCGGCAAGAACCTCTATCCCTTGCTGGGCCGTCCGCTGTCCGAATATCCCCTGCGCGCGGCCTTGGCGGCGGCGAGCGTGGACGAGGTCTATCTCTCGACCGACTCGCCCAAGCTCAAAGACCTGGCCCGCAAGCATAGCGCCCAGGTCATAGACCGGCCCGCCCATCTCTGCACCAGGGAGGCCCTGGGCGAGGACGCCTACGCGCACGGCTACCGGCACATCAAGGACGCGCTCAAGCAGGATGTGGAGCTCATGGTCCTGCTTTTCTGCAACGCGCCTTGCGTCCTGCCTTCCCAGATCGACGAGGCGGTCAAGGTCCTGCGGGAATATCCGGACTATGATTCCGCGGTGACGGTCTCGCGCTACAACATGTACTCCCCGGTGCGCGCCCGGCGCATCACCCCCGAGGGCCTGCTGCAGCCGTTCATCCCGTTCGAGAACTACCCTGACGGGATGAGGATCAACTGCGACCGCGACGCGCAGGGGGACGTCTATTTCGCCGATGTCTGCCTCTCCGTGGTGCGGCCCCGCTGTCTGGAGAACCTCCAGGACGGCCTGCTCCCTCAGAAATGGATGGGGCGGCGCATCGCGCCCATCAAGAACTGGGGCGGCCTCGACGTGGACTACGAGTGGCAGCTTCCCCAGGTGGAGTTCTGGCTGCGCCAGAACGGGTTCACCGAGAGCAAGACGCCCTACTGAGATGGATAAGGTCCGGTTCGCCATCGTCGGCTGCGGCCGCATCGCCTATCGCCATATCGAGGCCATCCAGGCCAATCCCGCGGCCGAGCTCGCGGCCCTCTGCGACCTCAAGCTCGAGCGCGCGCGGGAGCGCGGCCGGGGGACGGCCGCCAAGTTCTACCGCGACTACCGCGAGATGCTCGCGCGCGAGAAGGTGGATGTGGTCTGCCTGATGACCCCCAGCGGCATGCACGTGGAGCATGCCGAGGACATCATCAGGCGCTTCGGCAAGCATATGGTCGTCGAGAAGCCCATGGCTCTGCGCGTCGAGGACGGGGAGCGGCTCATCGGGACGGCCCAGGCCCGCGGGGTGCGGCTCTTCATCGTGCACCAGAACCGTTTCAACAAGGCGGTGCAGAAGATCCGCGCCGCCGTGGACGAAGGACGCTTCGGCAAGCTGGTCCTGGGCACCATCCGCATCCGCTGGTCCCGGGGGCAGTCCTACTATGACCGCGACCCCTGGCGGGGGACCTGGGCCTTGGACGGCGGGGCTCTGACCAACCAGGCCATCCACCACATAGACCTTCTGCGCTGGCTCATGGGCGACGTGGAAGGCGTTTCCGCCGTGGCGGCGACCCGTCTGGCCAAGGTCGAGGTCGAGGACACGGCCACCGCCTGGCTGCGCTTCAAGAACGGCGCCCTGGGCGCCATCGAGGCCACGACCGCGACCAGGCCGCTGGACAAGGACCTGGAGGCGTCCGTCTCCATGTTGGGCGAGAACGGCACGGTGATCGCCGAGGGCGCCTCGGTCAACCGCCTGGTGCTGTGGACCTTTGGGGGGGAGGACCTCGCCGCTTTTTCCGAAGCCCCGCCGAACGTCTATGGCTTCGGCCACAACCACATCATCGACAATGTGGTGGAAGTCCTGACCAAGGGGGGAGAGCCTTTGGTGACGCCCGCGGACGCCTTGGAGTCCGTCAAGCTGCTCAACGCCATCTACCGCTCCATCGAGCTGGGCGGCCGCGAGGTCCTGCTCAAGGACGAGCCTCGCTCGGCGCGGCTCGGGGTGCTCGACGAGAAGAGCCGCAAGGTCGCCGACCTCTACCGCACGGAGGTCGTCCTGGGGCGGGCCAAGGCATGAAGAGCTTCGTGGTCACCGGAGGAGCCGGCTTCATCGGCTCTTGCCTGGCCCGCCGGCTGGTCGCCGGCGGCGGCCGCGTCCTGGTCCTGGACGACCTGTCCGCCGGCTTCAAGCGCAACGTGCCGTCCGGAGCGCTGTTCCGGAAGGTCGACCTGAGCGACGACCGGGCCCTGGCCCGGGTGCGCCCGCCGGCCAAGCTCGACGCGGTGTTCCACCTGGCCGCCCAGTCCTCCGGCGAGGCCTCTTTCGACGACCCCCGGCGCGACGTGGCCGTCAACCACCTGGCCACCTACAACCTCCTGGACTGGTCCGCGCGGCACCGCTGCCGCAGGTTCGTGTTCGCCAGCTCCATGAGCGTCTACGGCGACGTGCCCGCGGGCTCGGGCCGCGTGGCGGAGGGACGCCCGCCGGCGCCGGCGTCCTTCTACGGGTGCAACAAGCTCGCATCCGAGGCCACCATCCGGGCGTTCAGCCGCCACGCCGGCCTGGGTTGCACGATCCTGCGCCTCTTCAACGTCTACGGCCCCGGCCAGAACATGCTCAATATGAAGCAGGGCATGGTGAGCATCTACATGTCCTATCTCATGAACGGCCTTCCGATCCGCGTGAAGGGCTCCCTGGGCCGGTCGCGCGACTTCGTCTACGTCGAAGACGTCGTGGACGCATTCCTCCGCGGCGCCGCGTCGCCGCGCGCCGCCGGCCGCACCTACAATGTGGGCACGGGGGTGCGCACCTCCGTGAGGGCCCTGCTGCGCGAGCTGCTCGGAGCGTACGGCCTCCGGGACTGGCGCCGCTGGGTGGAGGTCGCCGGGCGCACGAGCGGCGATGTGAGCGGGTTCGCCTCGGACCCGTCATCGATCCGGCGTGAGCTGGGCTGGCGGCCGCGCTGGCCGCTGAGCCGCGGCATCCCGCAGATGAAGCTCTGGTGCGACGAGACGCGTGCGATCTGGAAGGGCGGCCGATGAAGAGGGCGGCCTGCAACCTCTGCGCCTCGGCTCAGGGCGAGCTCATCAGGAAGGGGGTCTACGGCAATCCGCGGCAGAGCGTCTATCGCTGCCTTGCCTGCGGACACGTGTATCTGGCGCCTCTGCTGAGCGACGCGGATGAAGAGACGTTCTATATCAACGATTATCCGGCTTTCCTGCTCAAGCGCGGGGACGCCAAGAACGCCTCTCCCGCCGATCATTTCGCCAAGAACCGCGGCGAGGCCGCACGCCGCCTGGAGCTGGTCCAGGGCCTGCTGCGCCGCGGCCAGGACGTCCTGGAGATCGGCTCGGCCACAGGCTACTTCCTCCACGCTCTCAAGAAGCGGGTGCGCTCGGTCCTCGGGGTCGAGCCGAACTCCGCGCACGCGGCCTACGCCAACAGCCGAGGAGTCCCGACCTGTCAAGATCTCCAGGCCGCCGCCGGCCGGCGCTTCGATCTGGTTTTCCTCTACTACGTGCTCGAGCACGTCAAGGAGCCGCACGGATTCCTGAAGCAGATCCGGAGCCTCCTCAGGGGCCGGGGCGCGAAACTGGTCCTCGAGGTCCCCAACGGCGATGAGGCCCTCGTCTCCCTCTACCGCTCTCAGGCGTATGATGGTTTCGTCTGGCAGAGGGCGCACTGCAGCTATTTCTCGCCCAAGGCGCTCGGCGCGCTCCTGCGCCGGGATGGGTTCAGACCGCGCCTGGTCCCGGCCCAGCGCTACGACCTGTCCAACCACATGGTCTGGCTCGGAGAGGGGCGGCCGGGCGGCCTGGGCCGGTATCGGCGAGTGTTCTCCGACGCTCTGGAGCGCGAGTACAAGGAATGCCTCAAGAGGAGCTGGGCCTGCGACAGCATCATGGCCGTGGCGGAGGTCCGTTGAAAGTTCCGCTGAAACCTCATCTGAAGGCCCTGCAGCGCGTCCGTATCGGCGAGACCAGCCGGGCGGGCTTCCTGCGTCTGGACCTCAACGAGGGCCCTGGGCTGCCGGAGGCGTTCGTCCGGGAGGCTCTCGCCGGCGTGGATCCCGAGTTCCTCTCGTGCTACCCTGAGTATCATCGCCTCAAAGGGCTCCTGGCGCGGCATGCCGGGATCAAGCCCGAGAACATCAGCCTGGCCACGGGCTCTGATGGGGCCATCAAGAACATCTTCGAGGCCTTCGTGGGCCGGGGCGACCGGGTCCTCTTCACCGATCCCACCTTCGCCATGTACCCGGTCTACTGCCGGATGTTCCAGGCCCGGCCTCTGAAGGTCCCGTACGGGAAGGACCTCTCGTTCCCTCTGGAGGATTTCGCCGCGGCTCTGCGGCCCGGCCTGAGGCTGGCGGTGCTGGTCAACCCGAACAACCCCACAGGCACGGCCGTGGAGCCCGCGCGCATCCTGGAGCTGGTCCGCAGGGCCCGCCGCCACGGCACCTTGTTCCTGGTCGATGAGGCTTACTTCTATTTCTGCCCGAAGACCATGATGCCCTGGGTGCGCCGCTGCGACAACCTCATCGTGCTGCGCACCTTCTCCAAGCTCTGCGGCCTGGCCGCGGGGCGCCTGGGCTACGCTGCCGCGCATCCCGAAGTCGTCGACGGCCTGCGCCGGGTCAAGTCGGTCTTCGACGTCAACGCCCTGGCCGCGCATCTGGCGGAGAGGCTCCTGGAGAGGCCCGCGCTGCTGCGGCGGCTGACGGAGGACGCCGCTCAGGGCAAGCGCTGGCTCCTGTCCCGACTGCGCGCCGAGGGGATCCCGCACGTGGCCGGCGAGGCCAACTTCGTCCTCATCCGCAGCGGCCGCAGCCTGGAGCCCTGGCTGGTCCGAGGCCTGGCCGAGCGCAAGGTCCTGGTCTCGGGGGGCTTCTCCCATGAGGGATTGCGCGATTGCGTGAGGGTGACCACGGGGCACCGAGCCGCCATGGAGAGGTTCTGGAGCGCTTTCCTGCCGGTCTGGAGGGCCCTGGCGCGATGAGGGCTCTGGTCAAAGCCGTTTTCCGGTGTCTCGGCAAGGACCCGGTGTCCGCAGTCGAGTCCTTGAGTTCCTGGTCCGTGCGGCTGGCGCTCCGGCAGCAGGGATTGGCGGCGCTCGTCGCGCGCCTCCGGGAGATCGAGCCGGACATCTCCAACCAGGAAGATGACGCCTTGCGGGGCAAGCGCTTCAACGCCTATTGGGAACTCAAGCGTCGGGGGCTGCAGGCGTTCCAGACCCGGCTCCTGCTGGACAGCCTGGAGCTGCTGCCTCGGCGGGACGGGCTGGTCGTGGTGGACGTGGGGGACTCCGCCGGGACCCATATGCTCTATCTGCGGCGTCTGGCCGGCCAGGGGCGCGTGCGCGACACCTTGAGCGTCAATCTGGAGGAGCGGGCCGTCGAGAAGGTCCGGGCGCGAGGCTTCCAGGCTCTGCTCTGCCGGGCCGAGGAGCTCGACGTCGATGGCGGGGTGGACCTCTTCGCCACCTTCGAGATGGTCGAGCATCTTCACAATCCGGCCCTCTTCCTGCGGCGCTTGAGCCGGCGCCCCGATTCCGCGAGGCTGCTGCTCACCGTGCCGTACCTGGAGCGCAGCCGGGTCGGCCTGCATCATGTCCGCAACGGCTCTACGGAGAAGGTCCTGGCAGGAGACGAGCACATCCTGGAGCTCTCGCCGGCGGACTGGAGGCTCCTGTTCCTGCACTCCGGCTGGCGCGTCGTGCGCGAGGAGACCTACTACCAGTATCCCCGCTGGCTCGGAGTGGGCTCCGTTCTGGCCTGGTTCTGGAGACGGACCGATTTCGAGGGCTTCTGGGGCGCGGTCTTGGAGAAGGACGGCTCGTTCGCCGATCGTTATGTGGACTGGGAGCCTTAGGAGGAGAGCATGCGCGCAATCGTGTTCGGAGGGTCGGGATTCCTGGGCAGCCATGTGGCCGACGCCTTGTCGGCGAAAGGCTGGACCGTGCGCGTCTTCGATAAGGCGGCATCGGACTGGCTGCGGCGGGGCCAGGAGATGGTCGTCGGCGACATACTCGACCCCGCGGCGGTCAAGCGCGCGGTGGCGGGCTGCCGCGTCGTCTATAATTTCGCCGGCGTGGCGGATCTCGACGACGCTCTGACCAAGCCGGTGGCCACCGCCCAGCAGAACATCCTGGGCAACCTCAACGTGCTGGAGGCCGCGGCCGCGACCGGGGTCCGGCGCTACGTGTATGCCAGCACCATCTACGTCTACAGCGACAAGGGCGGCTTCTATCGCTGCAGCAAGCAGGCTTCCGAACTCTACATCGAGGAGTTCGCGCGCCGCTTCGGTCTGCGATACACCATCCTGCGCTACGGGACGCTGTACGGCCCCCGGGCGGACCGCCGCAACAGCGTCCACCGCTACCTGGAGCAAGCCCTCAAGGAGGGCCGCATCGTGTGTTCGGGCGACGGCGAGGAGATGCGCGAATACGTGCATGTCCGCGACGCCGCCGCGCTGAGCGCGGAGATCCTCAAGCCGGAGTATGCGGACAAGCACATCATCATCACCGGTCATCACCCGATGAGGTTCAAGGACATGCTGCTCATGATCCAGGAGATCCTGGGACGCAGGATCAAACTCGAGCTGCGCCGGGACCGCAGCCGCGACCACTACGCCTTCACCCCCTACTCGTTCGCCCCGAAGGTCGGCCGCAAGCTCGTCAGCCACTGCTATACGGACATGGGGCAGGGGCTGCTGGAATGCCTGCAGGAGCTGCACGGACGCGGCCGCGGACGGTGACCCGGATCCTGCTCGTCGCCGAGGGGGCGGCCCCTCCCGCTCCCGTCTTGGAGCGCCTGCGCCGGGAGGGGGGGGGCGATATCGCGCTCTTGTGGCTGGGAGACGGGGTCCCCTCGGGCGGCCTGGGATGTCTGCCGCAGGTGCCGGACGCGGCCCGTCTGCTGCGGGAGGAGACGGACCGGCTCCGCGAGGAGATCGTCCGGTGGTCCTGCGACCTGGGCGAGGCCCCGGCGTGCGGCGGACGCGTGAAAGACGCTCTGCTTCTGCCAGGCGGCGGCTTCAGTACCTGGTGGGCGGGCCTGCTCTCCGAGAAGAACACACTCAAGAGCCCTCTTTTCCATCGCCTGGCCCAGCTCGGCTTGGCGCGCCGGGTGCTCGGGGCGGGGCGTTATGGCCGCTGCTTCATAAGCGTCCAGGATCCCCTGCTGGGCGAGGCGCTGTCGCTCGCTGCGCGAGAGGCCGATGCCGTTCCACAAGAGGAGCGGCGATCCGGGGTCCCCTGGTCTGTGCGGCATCCCGTGCTCCGGGTCGTGATCACGGCAGTGGGCTTCTGGCTCCGGACCGCTGGCCGGCATCTGCGGCTGCGGCTGTCCTGGCGCGGCCGCGCGCGGCGGATCGCGGGCTGCTCGGAGCACCTCTGCGTGAGCTATTTCCCCTTGGTCGACCGGCGGGCCGCCGCCGCAGGGCGTTTCTTGAATCGTTTCACCGGAGAGCTCCAGGGCCTGGCGGCTCGATGCGGGAAGCGGCTTTCATGGATACTGGTGTACATCCCGCTGGAGGGCAGGAGCTTCGGGGATGCCCTGGGTCTGGCGCGGGAGTTCTCCGCGAAAGGGGAGAATCTCTTCTTCTGGGAGGAGGTCCTCGACCTGGGTTCTTTGCTGCGGGCCATGTGGTTCTGGCTGCGGCAGGCTTTCATCGGCGAGCGGCTTCTGGCCTCCGGGGGGCCTGGGGGCCTCGTCCCGCCGCTCCTCGGCGCGGGGGGCGCTCCTCTGACCAGGGCCTTGTGGCGGATATCGTTCTGGGGAGCGGGCCCCATGGAGGGGATCCTCTACTACGCGGCTTTCTCGGCGGCTTGGCGGCGGCTGGAGGGCGTGCGCCGATGCGTTTACAACTGCGAGATGCTCGTGCTGGAGAAGGCGATCAACGCCGCCAGGTCCAAGGCCCGCCCCGGCCTGCGCACCGTCGGCTTCCAGCACTCGACGCTGAGCCGGAACTTCTGGAGCCATTTCTACGACAGGCGCGAGTTGGTCCGGTCCGGCGCCGAGTCCGATCTGCCGCTGCCCGACGTCCTGGCCGCCAACGGGCGGCTTCCTGCCGAGATGCTGGAAGCCGCCGGCTATTCCGTGACCATGGCGGAATCCCTGAGGTATCTCTATCTCCAGCGCATCCTGTCCGAACCGCCGCGCGCGCGCCGGTCCGGCCTGCTGGTCATCGGCTCGATCGACCGGCAGGAGACCGTGGCGCTCCTGAGGTTCGTCGGCGCCGCCTTCCCGCGGGCGGGCGATGCCGATATCCTCTTCGCGGCGCATCCCGCTCTGCCGGCGTCCCGCCTGCGGGCCGAGATCCCTCCCGCCGTCGCGGCCTGTCAGGGTCCTCTCGCCGAGGCCATGGCCGCCGCGGGGATCGTCCTGTCCGGGGCCAGCACGGCCGCCTTCGAGGCTCTGGCGTACGGCTGCGAGGTCGTCGTCCCGGTCTTCCGCGGCGTCATGTTCATGAACCCGATCGGGGAGTTCCCCGAGGTGTGCCATCTTGTCCATGAGCCCGAGGAGCTGCGCCATGTCATGGAGCGCCTGACGAGAGGGGATTCCAGGCATGATCCGGAAGTCGGCCGAAGGTTCATCCGTGATTATTGGCTGCTCGACGAGAGGATGCCGCGTTGGCGGGCCCTGCTCTTTGCGCCGGAACCCCGGGAGGCATGCATATCATGAAGATCGGAATAACGGCCCAATCTTTTGGAAGGAACCCTGTCCTGCGCAAGGAACTGCTGGCGCTGTCCCCGGATTGCGTGTTCAATGATCACATCAGCCATCCGACGCAGGCCGACCTGGCCCGCCTGCTCAAGGGCTGCGACGGGGCCGTGGTGGGCCTGGAGCCCGTCGGCGAGGAGCTCCTCCGCAGGCTGCCGGGGCTGCGGATCGTTTCCAAATACGGCGTGGGGCTCGACAACCTGGACCTGGGGGCCTGCGCCCGCCGCGGCGTGGCGGTGGGCTGGACCCCGGGCCTCAACCGCCTCTCCGTGGCGGAGATGACGCTGGGCATGATGCTGGCCCTGCTGCGGCATGTGGTCTCCGCGTGCCAGAAGCTCAAGGACGGCTGCTGGGAGAAATCCGTGGGCGTAGAGCTCACGGGCAAGACCGTCGGCATCATCGGCCTCGGGCATGTGGGCAAAGAGGTGGCGCGGCTCCTGGGACCGTTCCGCTGCCGCATCCTGGCCAACGACATCCTGGACATCGGCGCCTACTGCCGCAAGCGCAAGCTCATTCCCGCCGCCAAGGCCCGCATCTGGAAGGAGGCGGACCTGGTGACCATCCACACCCCGCTGACGCCGCTCACGCGCGGGATGGTCGATCGGAGGGTCTTGGGCCGGATGAAGCGGACCGCCTATCTCGTCAACACGGCGCGGGGGCCCATCGTGGACCCCAAGGCCCTCGAGTGGGCCCTGCGCAAAGGAGTCATCGCGGGCGCGGCCTTGGACGTCTATTGCGAGGAGCCGCCCCGGGACCGGGACTTCCTCAACCTTCCTCATCTCCTCTGCACCCCGCACCGAGCGGGCAGCTCCCAAGAGGCGGTGCTGGCCATGGGCCGCAGCGCCATCGCGCACCTCCGGAAGTTCTTCCTGAAGAAGGGCTAGACCCGGATGTAGGCCGGCCCGGGGGACGAGAGCCAGTCCTTCACCATCCGGGGGAAGTCGCAGTCCGCCTCGTGGTAGGGGTCGAAGACCGGCATGCCGATGAGCTTCATGAGGTGCTCGTCGTCCGCGCCGCAGCAGTGGGAGTGTCCCAGGAACTTGAAGTAGTCGTTGGCCCCGGTCCCTATGAACTTGACGCCCAGGTTCTGGAGCACCACGTCGTTGCGCACCTGCTCCAGGGCCCGGTAGGCCAGGAAGTTGACGATGGAGTAGACCACGGGCCGCAGGCCGGACATGGCCATGCCCGCCGCGATGCCCACGGTGCCCTGCTCCATGACCCCGACATTGAGGATGCGGTCCGGCAGGGCTTCCCGATAGCTGTCGATGACTCCGAAGCCCATGTCGCAGACCAGCAGGTGGAGGCGCGTGTCGGCCCGGGCGTAGGGCAGCAGGGCGTCGACGATCTCCTTGCGGTAGTTGGGGCTCATAGGGCGCGGCCTCCCTGCTCGAGCTCCTCGGGCGTGGGCAGGCGGAAGTGGAACTTGGCCACGCCTTCCATGCAGCGCAGGCCGTAGCCCTTGACCGTGCGCGCGATGAGGACGCGGGGCCTGCGGCCGGGCTTGAGGCCGGCGAAGCCTTCCAGGAGGGCGGCCATGTCGTGCCCCGCGCAGACCGCCGTCTCGGCGCCGAAGGCCTCGAGCTTCTCCCGGAGGTCCTTGACCGGGTCCTCCGGCGAGAGCACGTCCTTGAGGAAATCCATGGCCTGCAGGGCGTTGGCGTCCACCACGACCACGAGGTCGGAGAGCTCGTGCTTGGACGCGAACTGCAGGGCCTCCCAGTTGGAGCCTTCCTGCATCTCGCCGTCGCCGACCACGCAGTAGACGCTCCAGCGCTTCTTCTGGAGCCTGGCGCCGAAGGCCAGGCCCACGGCCTGGGGCAGGCCGTGGCCCAAAGAGCCGCAGCCGGCCTCGATGCCGCGCTCCGGGCTGCGCGAGAGGCAGCCGCTCAGGGGGCCGCCCTGGTAGAAGCTCTCCCAGTCCTTGTGCGCGATCCAGCCCAGGTCCGTGAGGATGGCGTAGAGGCCGTAGCCGCCGTGCGCCTTGGAGAAGACCAGCCGGTCGCGCTCGTCCCAGAGGGGGTCCGCGGCGATGTTCATGACCCGGTAGTAGAGCGCGGTGAGCAGGTCGACGCAGGACAAAGACGGCGCGATGTGGCCGGCGCCGTTGGCCACGCAGACCTTGATGACGTCCCTGCGCACGGCGTCGGCCTTGGCCGAGAGCGCCGGCAGGTCCAGGCGGGGCAGCGGGTCAGACGAAGTCGATGTGCTCATGGTCGGCGTCGAGGTATTCCAGGATCATCTCGTTCTTGAGGTTCGCCACGCAGTGGTGGTCGCAGTGGTGCCGGGGGTCGATCTTGAAGAACTTGGCCTTGCCCTCGGACCAGAAGTCCTTGAAGCGGCGCTCCTTGATCGAGCCGAGGAGCCCCTCCGCGAGGTTGTAGGCCTTGTCCTGGCAGGGGTAGATGTTGAGGTCGGCGCCGATGACCGGCAGGATCTGGAGGTACGGGCACCAGCCGTAGGACTTGCGGAACTTGTCGTCGAGCTCGTGGTAGGCGTCGAAGATCTCGAAGCCCTGCCCCGCGAAGTCGGACCGCGCCCGCTGGATCTGCTCCTTGACCGAGGCGAAGATCGCCTTGTGGTAGGCGTTGTTCTCCTGGACGCTGTCGCTGACCACGCAGCCCGAGGCCTTCACGCTGTCGGCCCCGAGCGCCCGGAACCGCCCGATCATCTCGCGCACGTGCGGCGCGTTGCGCTGGTCGATGATGAGGCTGACCCCCAAGTGGCAGCCGCCGGGCAGCTTCTTGAAGCCCTCGATGTTCTTGAGCACCTTGGCGAACTCGCCCCGGGGGACCTTCCGGTAGGAGGAGTAGCTCTCCTCGTCCCAGCCGTCCACGGAGACGCGCAGCCAGGTGGCGTGGCGCGCGAACAGGGCGGCGAGCTCCCCGGTCAGCCGGGAGCCGTTGGTCAGCGAGGCGAAGGAGATGTCCGTGCCGGCGAGGAACCTCGCCGCGTCGAGGAGGTGGGGGTAGCAGAAGGGCTCCCCGCCGCCGCTGAAGGTCACGGCCCGAACGCCCATATCCCGGAAGTCCTCCAGGATCTCGAGCATCTTGGCCTTGGGGATGGAGTCGGCCTGCCGCATATCCTTGCCCAGCTGCAGGCCGTCGGCGCGGTAGGAGCAGTAGGAGCAGTTGTGGTTGCAGGCGTTGGTGGGCTTGACTCGGACGTGGATGGGGGGCAGGATCTCTTTTTTGTCCTTGGGCAGGGAATCGAGCTTGTCCTTGAAGTGGAAGATCTTCGTCTTGGTGTAGAAGCGGCCCATGGCGCTAGGACCCCATCCTGCCGCAGTAGTCCCGCAGGGCCTGCTTCCAGCCGCGCAGGGGCGCGAGCTTGCGCGAGCGCAGGAGTGTGCAGGCGCTGCGGCGGGCCGTGCCGGGGAAGCGGCTGGACGGCACGCGGCGGACCCGGACGTCCAGGCCGAGGTCCCGGACCGCCTCGCGGGTCAGATCGTAGAGGGAGGCCTTCCCCGCGTTGGCGATGTGATACACGCCGGACGGGAGCCGGCGCTCGATGATCCGGCGCAGCGCGCGCGCGGCGTCGCGGCTGTAGGTGGGGCAGGTGACGACGTCTCCGGCTGCCTCCAGGGTCCGGCCGCCCTGCCGGGCGCGCCGCAGCATCTTCTCCAGGAGCTGCGAAGCCTTGGGGGATTCTCCGAAGAGGAGGGGCATCCGGACGATGTAATAGCGCCGGGCCACGGCCTGGATGAAGCACTCGGCGCCGAGCTTGGTGAGCCCGTACATGTTCAGCGGCAGCGGCGCGTCGTCCTCGTCGTAGGGGCGGCTCCGGCCGCTGAAGACCGCGTCGGTGCTCAGGTGCACGAGCAGGAAGCCCTGCTCGCGGGAGAGCTCGGCCAGGACCTTGGGGAACAGGGTGTTGACGGCGAGCGCCCGCTGGAGCCGCCGCTCGCAGTCCTCCAGGCCCATGAAGGCCGCCGCGTTGACCACGATGTCCGGACGGACCCTGCCGACCAGCCCGGGCAGGCGTCCGAGGTCGGCCGCGTCGAAGTCCCGGCTGTTCCGGCCCACGATCCGGTAGCCTTCCGAGAAGGCCTCGGCCACGGCGCGGCCCATCTTGCCGGTATGGCCGAGCAGCAGCAGGGTCCTGGGCTTGGGCATGGCTATTCGAAGTATATGAATTCGTAGTCGCCGGCGTAGCCGGCGTCCTGGAACAGCCAGACCCATTCCTCGACTGAGAAGAAGGCCAGGCAGGTGAGGGCCCAGCACTGCAGGTTGTAGAGCTCGCGGTCGTTGCGGTAGCTCTCCACCACGAGGAAGCCGCGCTTGGCCACCCGCTGGAACTCGCGCAGGCTTTTGCGGAGGTCGAAGACCGGCAGGTTGTGCAAAGTGGTGATGGACACTGCCAGGTCGAACTCCTGGTCCTGGAACGGATAGGGCTGGCGGGCGTCGTGCACGAAGAGGCTGGGCTTGACGTCCTCCTGGGCGTGCTCGACGGCGTAGCGCGAGACGTCGAAGCCCGCGACCCGGCCGCCGGGCAGCAGCTTCTGGAACTCGCGCAGCAGGAAGCCCTTGCCGCAGCCCACGTCCAGGACGCTGGCCCCGGGCTTGAGACCGTGGAGCTCGATGAGCCGGCGCGCGGCCGGCTCCCAGCGCCCGTCGTAGGCGTAGCCGCCGTAGCCGAACTTCCTCTCTCCGTCGAAGAAGTCCTGGTCGAAGCGCTTGGCCACCGTCATGCAGCCGGGCTTGTCGTCGCGCATGCGCGCCGCGTAGTCCCTGGGGGTCTTCTTGTGCAGCGGGGTCACGACCTCCAGCAGCCGCCCGGTCCGGCGCTCATCGGCCATGGAACCTCCTGACGCAGCGGATGACGTGGGCCACCTGCGCCGCGCTGAGGTGCTGGTGCACCGGCAAAGAGAGGATCCGGCGCGCCTGGCGCTCGGCCTGAGGGAAGTCGCCCCGGCGCCAGCCCAGGCCCCGGCAGCAGGGCTGCAGGTGGAGGGGGGTCGGATAATGGACCGCCGTGGCCACGCCCTGGCGGGCCAGGCACGCCTTGAGCTCGTCGCGGCGGGGGCACTGGACCATGAAGAGGTGGTAGGTCTGCCGGGAATCCCGATCCTCTGGAGGCAGGTCGACGATCCCTGCTAGGCCCTGTCGGTAGAAGTCGGCATTGCGCCTGCGCCGGGCGATGATGCCGGGCAGGGCCTTGAGGCGGCAGCGCAGGACCGCGGCCTGCAGGCCGTCGAGGCGCGAGTTGTGGCCCCAGAAGAGCACCTCGTCGCGGGACTTGAGTCCGTGGTTGCGCCAGAGGCGGAGCTTCTCGGCCAGGCGGCCGTCGTCCGTGACCACGGCCCCGGCGTCGCCCGCCGCGTTGAGGTTCTTGAGGGGATGGAAGCTCAGGCAGGCCGCGCGGCCGAAGGAGCCGGCCGGCCGGCCGTGATGCCGGGCCCCGACGGCCTGGGCCGCGTCCTCGATGACCGGTATCCCGCGCGCCCGGGCCAGGCGCAGGATGGGGGCCATGTCGCAGACCTTGCCGGTCAGGTGCACCGGGATGACGGCTCGGGTCCGGCGCGAGAGCGCGCCTTCCAGAAGCTGCGGGTCCAGGAGTCCGTCCGGGCCCACGTCCACGAACACCGGCTTGGCCCCGGCCAGGGCGATGCAGGAGGCGGAGGCCACGAAGGAGTTGGGGACCGTGACCACCTCGTCTCCGGGGCCGATGGCCAGGGCCTTGAGCGTCAGCAGCAGCGCGTCCGTCCCGTTGGCCACGCCCACCGCGTGGCGGGTCCCGCAGAGCCGGGCCAGCTCCGCCTCGAAAGAAGCCACCTCCCGGCCCAGGATGTATTCGCCTCCGGCCAGGACCCGGTCCAGGGCGCGCAGCAGCGGCCGGCGTTCGGCCGCGTACTGAGCCTGGAAGTCGACGTAGGGGACCTTCATCTAGGAGTAGAACTCCTCTACACAGCTTATCATGTAGGCGAGCTCTTCCGCCGTGAGGTGCTGGTGCACGGGCAAGGTGATGGTGGCCTTGGCCTGGGACTCGGCCTTGGGGAAATCCCCCGCCTTGCAGCCCAGGCCGCGGCTGGCCGATTGTAGATGCAGGGGCACGGGGTAGTGGACCTTGGCCTCGATGCCGCGCTCCTGCAGATGCTTCAGCAGGCGGTCGCGGTCATGGGCCAGGAACTGGTAGAGGTGGTAGACATGCCGCTCCTCGGGGGCGCGCCGCGGCAGCGTGACCTTCGGGGCCAGCCGGGAGAGGGCCAAGTCGAGCTTCGCCGCGTTGGCGATGCGGGTCTTCGTGATCCAGTCGAACTCCTTGATGAGCCGGAGTCCGACTACGGCCTGCAGGGAGTCGAGGCGGCTGTTGTGCGCGTAGAAGGCGTATTCGTCGCGCGTGGACATGCCGTGGTTGCGCAGCAGGACCAGCTTGTCGCGCAGCTCCTCGGAGTCCGTGGTGATGAGTCCGCCGTCGCCCCACACGTTGAGGTTCTTGAGCGGGTGCAGGCTGAAGCCCGCGGCCGCGCCCAAAGAGCCGCAGCTCTTCCCGCCCAGGGAGGCCCCGATGGACTGGCAGGCGTCCTCGAGGACCGGGAGCTTGTGCCGGGCCGCGATCTTGAGGATGCGGGGCATGTCGGCCGGCTGGCCGCCCCAGTGCACGGGCAGGATGGCCTTGGTGCGCGGGGTGACGGCCCGTTCCACGAGGTCCGGGTCGATGACGAAGCGGTCGTCGCAGTCTGCGAACACCACGCGCGCTCCGGCCAGGGCGATGGCCCCGGCCGTGGCCACGAAAGTGTTGGCCGCGGTGACGACCTCGTCGCCCGGGCCGACGCCCAGGGCCTTGAGGGAGAGCAGGAGCGCGTCCGTGCCCGAGCCCACGCCCACCGCGAACCTGGTCCCGATGAGTTCCGCGAAGCGGCGTTCGAACTCGGCCACCGGAGCGCCCAGGGTGAAGTCGCCGGACTTGACCAGGGCGCGGATGTCGTCGAGGTAGGGCTCGATGTCCTGGAACTGGCGGTCCAGGTAGGAGTAGGGTACCCGCATGCTATTTCAGGAGGGTCTTGATGAACTTGAAGAGGGCCACGGGCTCGATGGGCTCGCGGTTGCCCACGATCTCCACGGCCAGGGCGCCCACGCAGTTGCCGATGAAGCAGAGCAGGTCGGGCGGCACGCCGCGGAAGGCGCAGGGCGAGGTCACGGCGAAGAGGGCGTCGCCGGCCCCCATGCGGTCCACGATGCGCAGGGCCAGCGCGGGGGATTCGTGCCACCCGCATTGGGAGAGCACGAAGGAGCCCAGCCGCCCGCGGCTGACCAGGAACTGCCCGGCCTTGAGCTGGCGGCGGATCGCGGCCGCCAGGTCCGGGATCGAGCCGTACTTGTCGCGGGCCGCCACGCGCAGCTCCAGCTCGTCGATGGCCACGTAGTCGGCGTGGGAGTACTTGGTGACCGCGTTGAAGCCGTGGTTGGCCGAGTTGGACTGGGTGTTGAGGGCCAGGAACTTGCGGCTGGCGCAGACCGCGGCGCGCAGGCGGGGGGTCATGAGGCCGTGCCCGAAGTCGTTGACCACCACCAGGTCGTGCCGGGGCAGTTCCCGCGCCAGGCGCGCGTGGCAGGCCTTCTCCGTGCGCTCGTCGAGGGGAGTGTCGTCGAGGTACTGGACCTCGAAGACCTTGCGCAGCTGGTCCGGGTCCACGAAGCGCTGCTTGCGCACCGTGGGCCGGTCCGGCGTGCGCACCGATTCCAGGCGCACGTTGCGGCGCAGCTTGGAGCGCACGAAGGCGTCCTCCTTCGGATCGGGCCCCAGGTTGGCGAGCAGGGTCACGGACCGGCAGAAGCCGGCCAGGTGGTTGGCCGTGGCCACGGCGCCGCCCGCGAAGAGTTCCTCGTGCGAGTACTTGGTGGAGACCAGGTTCTCCTTGGGCGACTTGCCCAGGGGCAGGCAGTAGGAGTACTGGTCGAGGATGGCCTCGCCGATGACCAGGACCTTGAGCCGGGAGAGGGCCTGCAGGTGGCCGATGATGCTGTCGGCGGAGTGCAGGCGGCGCATGCCCTCGAGGTACTCCTGCGTCTCGGGAGGGTAGGCGCTGAAGAAGCGGTTGATGAGGTGGCTGGAGCTGGAGGTGAAGCCTTCCGTGGTGACCAGGCGGCCGCCCGCGGACCTCGCCGCGGCCTCCTCCTCGTCGATCTTCCCCGTCACATCCGCCTTGTGGTCCGCGTAGTCGTGGCCTTTCACGTAGAAATGCGGCCGCAGGAGCTTGATGGCCTTGGCGGCGGTCGGCCATTCGTTGAGCGCCACGTAGTCCACGAGGGCCAGGGCGGCGAGGCTCTCCAGGCGCAGCTTCTCGGAGAAGAGGGGGTGCCCCGGCCCTTTGTTGACCCACCGGTCCGGGGTCACGGTCACCACCAGGAGGTCGCCGTGCTTGCGCGCCTCCTTGAAGTGCACGATGTGGCCGGGATGCACCAGGTCGAAGACCCCGTGGCACTGCACGACCTTGCGGCCGCGCCGGCGGGCTTCCTTGATGATGAGCGCGAGCTCCGCCAGGGTCTTGATCTTTCCGGACATGTCGCTGCGGCTCTGGGCGGGGGTCTTCTTCAAGGTTTCCTCTGTGCGCCCGGGGCGAGGCAGTCGAACCAGGCCTGGGTGGCCCGCGCGATCTTCTCCGGCGTCCAGACCGGGGCCGCCTTCCAGTAATCGATGTTCTCCAGCATCCGCCGCACGCCTTCCTCGAAGCCCACGCGCGGCTCCCAGCCCAGGACGCGGCGGATCTGGGAGATGTCGGCTGATGTGCAGTCCGGCTCGCCCGGCCTCTTGGGGATGTGCACGGCCGGGCCGCCCAGCAGCTCCACCAGGCGCTTGATGCTCTGTGGCCGGCCCGAGCCCACGTTGAAGGCCTCGCCCCTGGCCGAGGAGCGCGCCGCGCAGAGCAGGGCCTCGGCCACGTCCGCGACGAAGGTGAAGTCGCGGGTCTGGGTCCCGTCGCCGACCACGGTGAAGGGCTGGCCGGCGAGCTTCTGGGCCAGGAACACCCCGAACACGGCGCCGTAGGTGCCGGAGGTGCGCGAGCGCGGGCCGTACACATTGAAGAAGCGCAGGCTCATCGCGGGCAGGCCGTAGACCTGGACCCAGTGCAGGACCAGCTCCTCGCCCAGGCGCTTGGTCAGGGCGTAGGGATACTGGGGCCGGATGGGCGCGGTCTCCGGGGTCGGGTAGGAGTCCGGTATGCCGTAGCAGGAGGAGGACGCGGCGTAGACGAAGCGCTTGACGCCCGCGGCGCGCGCCGCTTCGAGGACGCTCTGCGTGCCGACGACATTGGCGCGGAAATAGTCCATGGGGCGCTCGATGGAAGGGACGATGTCCGCCAGCGCGGCCAGGTGGAAGACCCAGTCCGCGCCCTGGAAGTGCGGCGCGGCCGCCGCATGGTCCGCGACGTCCGCGCGGACGAGCCGGAGGCCGGGAGAGTCCTTCAGGTGGGCCAGGTTCTCGGGCCGGCCGGTGGAGAAGTCGTCCAGGACCGTGACCTTGAGCCCCTCCTTGAGGAGCCGTTCCACCAGGTGGCTGCCGATGAAGCCGGCGCCGCCGGTCACGACCGCCTTCATGCGCTCCTCGCCGAAGTCAGGGCTTTCATGGTCTTGACGTTGAAGTAGCGGGGGTCGGTCAGGCTGTCCGGGAGCTTGCCCGCCTTGAAGGCGCGGCACAGGTCCCGGATGGCGTCCTCCACGCTGCGCTTGGGCCTGAAGCCCAGCCTGGCCGCGATCTTGCCGGAGGAGACGTGGTAGGAGCGCAGGTCGTCGGTCGGGCTGGCGACGATCTCGATGGGGGCCTTCTCCGGCATCTCGGCCTCCACCACGCGGCGCGCCATCTCCGCGAGCTGGGCGATGGTGTGGTTCTGGTAGCCGGCGTTGAAGGTATCGCCCGCGAGCTTGTCGTCCGGGAGCTCCAGCAGGAGGGCGTAGAGTTCGGCCATGTCCGCGATGTGCAGGTTGGGCCGCTTCTGGCTGCCTCCGAAGACCGTGACGCGGCGGTTGTTGACCGCCAGGTTGGTCAGGATGTTGACCGAGAGGTCCAGGCGCATGCGCGGGGAGTAGCCGCAGACCGTGGCCGGCCGGATGATGACCGTGCCGAAGGAGGGGGACTGATAGCGGCGCAGGATGTCCTCGCAGAGAGCCTTGTACCTGCTGTAGTCGGTGAGAGGCTTGAGAGGATGCTCCTCGGTGACCTCTGGCGACTCGCTGACCCCGTAGACCGAGCTCGAGGAGGCGTAGATGAACCGGCGCACGCCGGCGTCGCGGCAGGCCTTGACCATGGGCTCGAAGCAGTCGTAGTTGATGGACTTGCCCAGGCCGGCGTCGAGCTCGAAGCTGGGGTCGTTGGAGATGCAGGCCAGGTGGATGACCGCGTCGCAGCCCTTCACTTCCGCGGCCAGACGCGCGGTGTCGCGGATGTCGGCTTTGACGACCTTGAGCTTCGGGTGGGAGGGGAGGTTGCCTTTCCCATAGTACATGATGTCGTAGACTGCGACCTCGCGGCCGGCCTCGAGCAGCAGGGGCACGAGGACGCAGCCGACGTAGCCGGCGCCGCCCGTGATGAGAACCTTGCCCTTCATCAAGTGGATTTTAGCATTCCGGTGATTCCGGTGTCAGGCTTTCACGAAGTTCATGTTCCATGCCGGTACATATCCCGGAGCAGATTGGAGACGGCTGACGGGACGCGATTGAGAAAGGCTGCAATCTCTGATGGACGGATTCCCCGCTCGACAGCCTGCTGGATGAGCATCCTTCGTGCCTGGGCAAGAGACCGCGATTTGCTGTTGCCGCGCATGGCGGAGAGGCCTAGGTTCCTCTCCGCGCAGACCTGGGCGGCGAGCTCCGCTACGGATTCCGTCGGGCCGGAGACCGTCTCCTGGCAGGACGCGTCTGCAACGAGGACATCGTTGGGGATGAATCCCATATCCGCCAGGTCGGTCCCGTCGTCCAACGTCCGACCGCCATTGGCGGATTTCGCGAGGAAGCGCTCATACTCTTCCGCGGCAATAGACTTGTCGGCATGGAATAAGGATAAGGGGAAATCTACATCCAGCAGCCCGTTCTTCTCGGGCCGTTTCAACTCCTCGTGCCCGCTCCACTTCCACTCTTCCGGTTTTTGGACGAGTCGGGACCTCGCCGGGTTGAGATGGATATATCGAAGAAGCCCAAGGAAATAGCGGTCATCCTCGCATGCAGGCGACAGGAACCTGCCTTGGAAGAGATGGCCGCGGCGGCTCCTCCACCTGTTGAAGGTCTGCGCGTAGCAGGTCAGCAGCCACTGCATGATCTGCGAGATGGCCGCGATATGCTGCCTGAGGAGGAGATGGAAATGGTTCGGCATGAGGCAGTAGGCATAAAGTTCGAACCGGAAGCGCTGCCTGGCTTTTTGCAGGAGCCGGGTGAATTCCGCAAAATCCTCGTCCTCAAGAAAAATCGGTTCTCCGCCATTGCCGCGGGACATGAGATGGTATATGATTCCCTTCTGGGGCCGTCTGTGAGGTCGTGCCATGCTACTTATACGATCAAGGCGGCGGAAAGTTCCCGTGAACTTCGTGAAAGCCTGACACCCATCAGGCGCGTTCGATGGAGCGCAGGACGCCGGGGAGGCCGCGCAGGTCGTCGATCTGCCAGCGGCAGGGAGGGAGCGTCCACTCGGCGGGAGAGCCTGCTCGCCGCACGAAACAGACCCCGGTCTCCCGGGCCGCGCGCCAATCGCTCTCCGCGTCTCCCACGAAGGCGACCTCCGTTTTCCGGAACGGGCCTTCGCGGAGGACGCGGCGGATGACGTCGGGTTTCTTGGCAGGCGAGCCCCAGGCCCGCTCGAAGAAGCCGAACAGCCGCCGGCGGCGCAGAATCAGTTCGAGTTCCTTGTCAGGGGTGCCGGAAGCGACGAAGAGCCGGCGCCGGCCCTTCTGCCCGCGCAGGAACTCCCTGGTCCCCGGTACGACCGGGCATTCCAGGACCCGGTCAAAGACCAGGCGGGAGAACTCGGCGGCTAGGCCGGCTGCTCGCCGTGCCGTGTAGGCCTCGCCCAGGATCTTGGTACAGATATGGCGGAATTTCACGTGCCGGGAGATCCCCATATGGCGCCGATGGAAGTCTAGTATCTCCGGGATGCGGCCCGGGTGGTCCTTCTCGTAGAGCGCGCGGAAAGCGTCGGTCTTTATGTCCGTCGACTCTAGGATGACCCCGTCGCAGTCGAAGATGATGGCCTTGATTCTCATGGATCGTGAACTTCGTGAAAGCCTGACACCAATTCGACACCAATTACAGGGACGCCGTCATGTCCCGGAGCCCTTCCGCCAGGCTCATGGGGGCGACGCCCAGGACCTTCCGCATGCGCGCCGTGACGAAGCTCGTGTTGGACGGGCGGGGGGCGATGCCCTTGAAGAAGGAGCTGCGCACAGGGGTGATGAGGCTGGCGTCCAGGCCGAAGGCCCGGGCGACCGCCCGGGCGAACTCATAGCGGCTGACCGTGTCCTTCCCGGCCAGATGGAAGATCCCCCGCGGCTTCCTGCGCGCCAGCGCCCACAGGGCGCGGCCGGCTTGCCGGTTGTAGAGCGGGTTCTCGAACACGTCGTCCACCACGTTCATCCTCTTCCCTCGCCGGAGCTGGTCGTAGGTCCAGGTCGCGGTGTTGGGGCGGCAGACGGGATGGTTCCAGCCGTACATGAGGATCGGCCGCGCGATAGAGAAGCCCGTCAGGGTCTCCGAGACCAGCCGCTCGCACTCGACCTTGAGCCGGCCGTACTTGTTGACCGGCGCCAGGGGGCCATCCTCCCGGTAAGGGGGCTTCTTCCCGTCGAAGACCGCGTTGGTCGAGATGTAGACGAGGTAGGTCCCGGAGCGCCGGCAGGCCGACGTGACGTTGAGGGTGCCCACGATGTTGGATTCGAGGCTCTCCGCGTAGTGCGTCTCGACGTAGTCCACGCTGGCGATGCCGGCCGCGTGGATGACGGCGTCGAATCGGGTCTTGGCGAAGAGGCGGTCCACGGCGCGCCGGTCCCGGATGTCCAGGACCATCTGCTTGGCGCGGGAGCCCTTGACCCGGTACGGCCGCTGGTGGAGGCTCCAGACGCGCCAGCCGGGGGGCAGGGTCTCCTCCATGCCTTTGCCGAGGAGCCCGGTCCCGCCCGTGATGAGGATCGTCTTCATGGGCGGCTAGCGGCGGTCGCCCTTGGGCGCGGGCTGGGGCTTGGGCAGGGGCTGGCGCTCCAGGTTGGAGGAGAGGTCCGGGATGCCGTTCTTCTTGAGCCAGAACTCCAGGCCCGGGAGCTGCCAGTGGAAATCGATGAGGCCCGGCCCCCAGGTCTTGATGGGCAGGACCTGGCGGCCCAGCCAGGGCCAGGAGCCGTCGCCCGAGGCCTTCTCCAGGTGGCCGGGCCGGAGCACGGTCACGCCCCAGGTGGGATGCCAGGCCGGCTTCGCCGCGCCCGCCGCGGGCAGGAAGGGCTCCAGGAGGCCGCCTTCGGTCTGACGCCGCGTCAGGCCCGGGGCCCAGCGCTCCAGGGGAGCCACGCTCAAAGCCGAGTCGAGCTCGGGCCGGTCGAGCAGGGCCTCGATGCCGGAGTCGATCATGTCCTTGGTCACGGCCGGGGCGTTGGGGAAGAGCACCACCAGCAGCTCGAGCCCGGTCTCCTCGCGGGCCAGGTCAGCCGAGGCCTGGAGGAAGCCGTGCCGCAGGTGGCCCTCCAAAGAGGGCTTGCCGGGGGGGGGGTCGATGATGACCGCGTCGTACTGCAGGGCCGCGGCCTTGACCGGCGGCGAGCCCGTGACCGTGTAGATGCGGCGCACGTGCGCCGAGGTGCGCGCGGCCATGAGCGGGTAGGCGGGCATGGGCCGGCCCATGACCACGGCCTCGCCGCCGGGGAAATCAGCGGAGTCGTCGAGGTCCACGAGCAGGGCGCAGACGAGCTTGGTCACGGGGTCAGCTCCTCCAGGGCGCCGAAGGCCGCGGCCACGGTGGCGTCCCAGGTGTGGCGCTCCACGGTCTTGACGCCCTCGGCGATGAGCTGCAGGGAGAGGCCGCGCACGGACCAGAGTGTGGTCAGGGCCCCGGAGAGCGAGGCCGCGTCGCCCGCGTTGAAGAGCATCCCGTTCTTGCCGTCCATGATGAGCTCGGGGACCGCTCCGCAGCGCGGCGCGACCACGGGGCAGCCCTCGGAGAGGGCGTAGAGGGACATGGCCGGGAAGCCTTCCCCTCCGTTGGGGTTGACGTAGACCTTGGCGGAACGGAAGAACTCCATGATCTTGAGGTGCGGCAGGGGGCCGGGGAAGAGCACCCGCCCGGTCGGCAGGAGTCGGCGGGCGCGCTCCTGGATGGAGGGGAGGATCGGGCCCTCGCCCATGATGGTGAGGTGCCATTCGAAGCGCAGGCGGCCGGCCGCGGACATGAGCATCTCGAGCCCCGGCCGGCAGGCCTCGCTGAACCGGCAGGTGGTGACGATCTGGAAGTCCGCGGGCCGGGAGGCGCGCATGGTGACCAGAGCGATCTGGTTGGCCATGACCCGGTCGTAGGCGTAGGGCACGAGACGGGCCTTCTCTGCGGCTCCCCAGGACTGCGCCAGCTCCGCGAGATAGCGGCTGGGCACCAGGATGCGGTCCGCCTGGCGCAGGGCCTCGAGCAGGGGCGGGAGGTCCGCGGCCGGCACTTCGGCGAAGGAATCGATGAGCCGGACCGCGACCCTCCGGCTGGCTTCCCGCGCGGCCCGGATGGCGGCGGGCTGGAAGCTGTTGATGAGCACGACGTCCGTCTCCGGCGAAGAGGCCCCGTTCGACAGCAACGTCTCGTGCCCGCGCGAGGCGGCGCGCCCGGCGAGTTCCCGGCAGAAGGCGTCCTCGCCGTAGGGGGACTCGGGATCCGGGACCAGGAGGATCTTCATGGGGCCGCCTTTTTCATTCTATCAAACTGAGACAAGGTGCAAGAACGATTCGATGTTGCCTTTGGGGCCGTGGACCGGGCATTCCATTGCGCCCGCTTCCCGCAGGGGCAGGCTGCGCAGGGCGTCCCGGACCCGCTCCAGGGCCAGGGCCCGGTGCTCCATGCGGCGCACTACGCCTTTGGGCGCGAGCTTGGGCTCCAGCTCGAACTGGGGTTTGACCAGGGCCAGGATGTCGAAGGGGACGGCCAGGCAGGGCACGACGTGGGGCAGGACTTTGGACAGGGAGATGAAGGAGACGTCCGCCACGGCCAGGTCCGGCCGGGGGTCGAACATCCCGGGGCGCAGGTCCTTGGCGTGGAGTTGCTCCAGGCTGCGCACGCGCCCGTCGGCGCGCAGCCGGGCGTGCAGCTGGGCCGTGCCCACGTCCACGGCGTAGACCTTGGCCGCGCCGCGCGAGAGGAGGCAGTCCGTGAAGCCGCCGGTGGAGGCGCCCAAGTCGAGGCAGACCCGGCCTTGCACCCGGACCGGGAAGCGGTCCAGGGCTGCGGCGAGCTTGAGCCCGCCGCGCGAGACGAAAGGGTTGGGGTCGGAGAGGACTTCCACGCGGGCGTCGGCGGGCAGGGTGGTCCCGGCCTTGGCGTCAGGCCGGCCCTCCACCCGCACCTGCCCGGCCAGGATGGCGGCCTGGGCGCGGGCCCGCGTTTCGAAGAGGCCGCGCTCCACGAGCAGGGCGTCGAGCCTGAACCTGGCGGTCTTCATAGAGGGGTCCGAGTCGATTCTATGATAATATTATCGCGCTTATGTCCTACGCCGGGCTCGTCTACTGCGCCGCGGTCTGGGGCGCGACCTTCTTCATGGTCAAGGACGCGCTCGCGGACGTGGACCCGGTGGCCATGGTGGCCCACCGCTTCCTCATCGCGGCCCTGTGCCTGCTGCCCTGGGCCCTGCGCCGGCGCCTCCAGGCCCTGCTTTGGGAGGGCTTCGTGCTTTCCTTGATCCTGGCCGGGCTCTACATCTCCCAGACCGTGGGCCTGGGACATACCACGGCCTCCAACTGCGCTTTCATCACCGGGCTCTTCGTGGTCTTCGTGCCCCTCTACATGCTGGCCCTCACCCTTAAGCCGCTGGCCGGGACCCAGTGGCTGGCCGTGGCCGTGGGCGGGCTGTGGCTGCTGACCGGCGGGCTTTCGGGCGTCAACCGCGGCGACGCTCTGAGCCTGGTGGCGGCCGCGACCTGCGCCGGGCACCTGCTCTTCACGGACAAGTGCGTGCGCTCGGACGCGGACGTGATCCTGCTGGCCTTCCACCAGTTCTGGATGACCGCGGCCATGGCCTACCTGGCCTGCGCCGTGCTGCGCCTGCCCGTGGCCGTGGCCGCGCCTCAGGGCTGGATCGTCATCGTGTTCCTGGCCCTGTTCCCGACCCTCTCCGCCTTCTTCCTGCAGATCCTCATCCAGAAGCGGCTGCCGCCTCTGACCGTGAGCCTGGGCTTCTCCCTGGAGCCGGTCTTCGCCGCGCTCTTCGCCTGGACCTTGGGCGGGGAGGAGTTCGTGGGGCGCCGGGCCGTCGGGGGGCTGCTCATCGTGGCGGCCATGGTGCTGGGGGAGCTGCACCGCTTCGACCTGCGCCGCGCGCGGCGCGGGGAAGTCCTGCCTATGTGACGGGCGGGACGCGCGGCGGACGGGACAGCAGGCCGCGCCGCGCGACGCGCCGCCACCCATCGAGTAAGCCCAGGAGCGGGCCGGTCCGCAGGCGCAGCAGGGCGTCCAGGGCGAAGCCCGCGTTCAGCCACAGGTAGGCGGCCCATTCCACCGGGCTTCCGCCCATGTTCTTGCGGAAATGGTAGTGGTAGAAGCCGACCTTGTCGGCGAAGTTCTTGCGGCTGGCCTGCCGCTCCTCCGGCGAGCGGTGGTGGACGATCTGCGCCGCGGGCTGGATCACCAGCCGCCACCTATTTCCCACGCGGTACGAGAAGTCCAGGTCCTCCCCGACCCCCGGCCCGGTGAGCGCCTCGTCGAATCGGAACTGGGCGAAGGCCTCCCGGCGGTAGGCGCTGGCTCCGGGCAGGGTGTTGGTCTCCGTCAGTGCGCGGGGCGGCCACAGGAACAGCTCCGCCGCCCGCTGCCGGAACGGGCCGACATAACAGCAGCGGAAGAGCCAGCGGCGCAGGCCATGGGCCTCGGCGACCGGGTCGATGAGGCGCCCGGCGGCGCCGCCGACGTCGGCCGGCTCGAACGCCCGCGACAGCTGCTCGAAATAGTCCGGCGCGACGGTCGTGTCGTCGTCCATGACCTGGATGATGTCGCCGCCCGCCAGGCCCACGCCCCGGTTGCGGGCGGCGGTCAGGCCGGCGTCCTCCGGCGCCCAGCGGTACACGAGGCGTGGCGGGCGGGGGACGTCGCCCATGGCCGCGGCCAGCTCGGCTTCTTGGGCCGGCTGGGAGGTGCCGTCCACGATGATGAGCTCCGCGACGGGCACGGTCTGCTCGGCCACCGAGCGGATGGCCTGGGTGAGCGCGGCGGGCCGGCCTTTCGTCGGGATGATGACGGAGATCTTCAAGGGCGGGGCCGCCGGGCTGGGCAACACAGGGCCCCATATTATAGCCACTTTTGTTAGAATGCTCGCTATGAACTGGAAGAACAAGCCGGTGCTGGTGACCGGGGCCGGGGGCTTCATCGGCAGCCATCTCTCGGAGGAGTTGGTCCGGCAGGGGGCCCGGGTCCGCGCCCTGGTCCATTACAACTCCCGGGGCCACTGGGGGATGCTGGAGAAGCTTGAGCCGGCCATCCTGCGCCGCATCCAGGTCGTCCCGGGAGACATCAGCGACCCCCAATGCGTCTTCCGGGTCGTCGAGGGCCGGGAGGTGGTCTTCCATCTGGCCGCCCTCATCGCCATACCCTATTCCTACACGGCCGCGGCCAGCTACGTGGCGGCCAACGTCCAGGGCACGCTCAACGTGCTGGAGGCCTGCCGCCGCCACCGGGTGCGCAAGCTCGTCCATACCTCCACTTCCGAGACCTACGGGACGGCGCGCTACGTGCCCATCGACGAGACCCATCCCCTGCAGGGCCAGTCTCCCTACTCCGCGACCAAGATCGGCGCGGACGCTCTGGCCGAGAGCTATTTCCGCTCCTTCGGCCTGCCCGTGGCCGTCATCCGCCCGTTCAACACCTTCGGTCCCCGCCAGTCCGCCCGGGCCGTCATCCCGACGATCATCACCCAGCTCGTCGAGGGCCGGCCGGCCCTGGAGCTGGGCTCCGTGACGCCCGTGCGGGACTTCACCTACGTGGCGGACACGGTCGCGGGCTTCCTGGCCGTGGCCGCCTCCCCGAGGTCCGTGGGCGAGGTCATCAACATCGGCTCCGGCCGCGGGGTGACCATCGCGCAGACCGCGCAAGCGGTCATGCGGCTGATGGGCCGCAAGGCCCGGTTGCGGCGGTCGCGGGCCCGGGTGCGGCCCGAGCGCAGCGAGGTCATGCGCCTGCTCTGCGACAACCGCAAGGCCCGGCGCCTCCTGGGCTGGAAGCCGCGCTGGTCGCTGGAAGAGGGCCTGGCGCGGACCATCGACTATCTGGCCAGGAACCGGTCCGATTACAAGGCCGGGATCTACAATCTCTGATGCAGGCGGTCATCCTCGCCGGCGGGAAAGGCACTCGCCTGCGCCCCTTCACGACCTCCCTGCCCAAGCCCCTGGTGCCGGTGGGCGACTATCCCATCATCGAGATCGTCCTGCGCCAGCTCAGGCACTTCGGGTTCGGCGAGGTCATCATCTCCACCGGTCGGCTGGCGGAGCTCATCGAGGCCTACTGCGGCGACGGCCGGCGCTGGGGGCTGCGCATCCGCTACGTGCGCGAGGATAAGCCCCTATCCACGGCCGGGGCCTTGCGCCTCGTCCGCGGCCTGCGCCGGCACTTCCTGACCATCAACGGGGACATCCTGACCAAGCTCGATTTCCGCGACCTCTGCGATTTCCACCGGCGAGCCCGGGCCTCGGCCACGGTCTCGGTATGCGAGAGGCGGACCGTGGTGGACTTCGGCACCATCCGTCTCGACGCCGAGGACCGCCTGGAGGCTTACGTGGAGAAGCCCTCCTACCGCTACCTGGTGAGCATGGGCATCAACGTCTTCGACCGCGGGATCCTCGGGCTCATCCGTCCGGGCGAGGCCCTGGGCATCCCGGACCTCATCTCGCGGGTGCGCGGCGCCGGGGGCCGGGTCATGGGGTTCCGCAGCCGGGCGGACTGGCTCGACATCGGCCGCCCCGACGATTACCAGGCCGCGCAGGACATCTTCTCCTCTTCGCGGCAGCGCGCCAAGTACCTGCGCGGATGAAGATCCTCGTCACCGGAGGCCGGGGGTTCCTGGCATCGCACCTGGCCGCCGAACTGCGCCGCCGGCATCCCCGGGCCCGGCTGGTGCGGCTCGACCGCGCGCCCGCGCCGGGGATCGTCTTGTGCGACCTGTCCGATCCCGAAGCCGCGCGGCGGGCGCTCCAGCGCATCCGGCCGGACTGCGTCTTCCATCTCGCCGGGACGACGCGGCCGGAGCCCTGGGACGCCCTGTGGGCGGTCCACGTCGGCGCGACCGTGAACCTGCTGAGCGCGGTCCAGGGGCTTCCGGCGCGCGCCCGTCCGAAAGTGGTGGTGGCGGGCTCCTCCGGCGAATACGGGCGACCCCGGGGCATCCCGGTCTCGGAGGGGGCTCCCTGCGCGCCTTTGACACTCTACGGCGCCAGCAAGCACAGCCAGACGCTCGCGGCCCTGTCCTTCCGGCATGCCGGGGTGCCGGTGGTCGTCGCCCGGCCGTTCAACGTCATCGGGCCCGGCATGCCGGAGAACCTGGCCCTGGGCGCCTTCGCGCGGCAGTTGGCCCGCGTCGCCAGAGGCGAGCAGCCTCCGTGCCTGCAGGTGGGGGACCTGTCTCCCCGCCGCGACTTCATCGACGTGCGCGACGTGGCGCGGGCCCTGGCGGACCTGGGCCGCTCCGGGGTCCCGGGAGAGGTCTACAACGTCTCCTCCGGCAGGGCCGTCTCGATCTCCGCGCTCCTGCGCGGGCTCCTGGAGGTCTCCGGCCTGCGCGTGAGCCTGCGCCGGGACCCGTCCCGAGTCAGGCGCGGCGAGGTCGCGGACATCTCCGGCGACCATCGCAAGCTCACGGCCCTGACCGGCTGGCGGCCGGAGATCCCCCTGGCGCGGACCTTGCGGGACGTCTGGCTCGGCCTTTAGGCGAGCAGGCCGAGTTCCTTGAGTCGGCGGGCGAGGTCTTCCGGCCCGCGGTAGCGCAGGGCCCGCAGGCCGGCCCGGCGGGCGCCCTCCACGTTGACCTCCAGGTCGTCGATGAACAGGGCCTGCTCCGGGCGGCGCAGCCGCGCCAGCCGCAGCGCGGCCCGGAAGATGCGCGCCTCGGGCTTGCGCATGCCCAGCTCGTGCGAGAGCGCGGCCCCGCGCACGAGCTTGACGAAGGCGTAGCGCGACTTGATGAAGTCGTAGTGCAGGGCGTGGGTGTTGGAGAGCAGGTACGTGGGCACCCGGCGGGCGACCTTCTTGAGCAGGGCCGCGGTGCGCCGCTCCAGGGTGAAGTGGTCGCACCAGAGCTCCTTGAACTTGGCGAAGGACCCGCGGTAGCCCAGCTCCTCTCGGAAGATGCGGAAGAGATCATCGGAGCCGATCTCTCCGCGTTCCAGGGCCGAGATGCGCCGGGTGTCGAGCAGGGCCCCCGCCACCTTGATGGGATGGCGGCCCAGGGCCGCGGCGATCTCCCTGAGGATGGCGCCGATGTCGAAGTGCAGCAGGACGTTGCCGATGTCGAAGAACACGGCCTCGACGGGGGGAGTCACGGCCATGCGATCCCGGCCTCCTGGAGCAGGCGGCTGAAATCAGCGGGGAGGGGCGCGGCGATCTCGAGCTCCCGTCCGGTGCCGGGGTGGGGCAGGCGCAGGCGCCGGGCGTGGAGCATCTGCCGGGGCGCGCCCAGGCGGCCGAGGTCCTCCTCGGTGAGGGCCTTCCGCACGGCTTTCATGTAGAGCTCTCCCTTCCCCGTATAGAGCTTGTCGCCCAGGACCGGGTGCCCCAGGTGGGCCAGGTGCACGCGGATCTGGTGCAGGCGGCCGGTCTTGGGCAGGGCCCGGACCAGGGAGAGGCCGCCTCCCGCGGCGAGCCGCTCGAACTCGGTGAGCGCCTCGGCCCCGGCGCCGACCGCGCGTGTGCCCAACGCCTTCCCTGACGGGGCGCAGCACGGTGTCGCTGCCGCGCACACCGCCTGGCGCACCTTGATCTCCCGCCCCTCCTGGCCCAGGGGCGCGTCCACGCTCTCGCGGCGCCAGGAGACTTCTCCGGACACCAGGGCGAGGTATTCCTTCCGGACCTGCCGGCCGATGAAGAGGGCGGCGAGTTCCCGCGCGGTGCGGGGGTCTTTGGCGAGGAGCAGGACCCCGCTGGTCTCGCGGTCGAGACGATGGGCCAGGTGCAGACGCTGGCCCGGGAACTGCCTCTTCAGGACCGAGGTGACCGTGTTGTTCTGGATCTTGTCCGTGGGATGGCAGAGCAGGGGCGCGGGCTTGTCCACGGCGAGCAGGACCCCGTCCTCGTGCAGGACCGGGAGCTCGGCGTGGGGGCAGGGCCGCTCCTCGTGGCGCGGGTAGCGGATGAGCACGGTCTCGCCCGCGGCCACGCGCGCCGCAGGCTTGGCCGTCCGGCCGCGCAGGAAGACCCGCCCCGCCTCTATGAGCCGCTGGACCTGGCTGCGCGAGTAGCGGTGCAGGCGGGAGGCCAGGTAGGAATCCAGGCGCAGCCCGTCCTGCGGCTTCTGCACCTCGAAGGGGACCTCGACCCAGGGGGCGGCGGACACGCTCAGCCCTGCGCCTCCGCGAAAGGCTTGCGCGAGAGCTTGCCGCCCTCCTTGGTCAGGACCTCGACCTTGCGCTTGGCCTCCTCCAGCTGGGTCGTGAGGCCCTTGGCCAAAGACACGCCCTTCTCGAAGAGCTCCAGGGACTGCTCCAGACCCTTGTCTCCGGCTTCCAGCTCGCGCACGATGTTCTCGAGCTTCCGCAGGGAGGCTTCGAAGTCGGGCTTCTCATCTTTCTTGGGCATTTCTTACCTCACAAGACTTATAGGGTCAGGTCTTGAAATTTGAATTTTTCAAGTTTCAAAATCTGACCCCCGCTGTTTGACCTCGCAATGGATCTCGCCCTGGTGCAGGCGCACGCGCATGCGGTCTCCCGGCCGGACCTGGTCCGCCCGGCGCAGGATGGCGCGCTCGGGCAGCTTCTCGGCGATGGCGTAGCCGCGGCCGAGGACCTTCAGGGGGCTGAAGGCGTCGAGCTTCTCCATCTGCAGGCGCAGGTCCTTCTCCGCGTGCGCGAGGACCTGGCGCAGGGCGTCGGGCAGGCGGCCGGAGAGCTCGTCGACGCGCTTGATGCGCTCCTCGTACATCCGGTGCGGGCTCTGCAGGAAGGGGTGCCGCCGGGCGAAGTCGAGCCGGCCCTCCAATTCCCGGATGAGCTCGGCCATGGCGGCGCCGAGCCGTCGCCGGGCGTCCGCGAGCCCGCCGAGGACCGCGTCCTGGTCCGGGACCGCCAGCTCGGCCGCGGCCGAGGGGGTGGGGGCGCGCACGTCGGCCACGAAATCGGCGATGGTGAAGTCCGTCTCGTGACCCACGCAGGAGACCACCGGGATGCGCGAGGCCGCGATGGCCCGGGCCACGGGCTCCTCGTTGAAGGCCCAGAGGTCCTCGATGGAGCCGCCGCCGCGGCCCACCAGGAGCACGTCCGTGTCGGGCAGCAAGGCGTTGAAGTCGGCCACGGCCCGGGCGATCTCCTCTGCCGCGCCGTCGCCCTGGACCTTGACCGGGTAGAGCAGGATCTCCAGGCCCGGCCAGCGCCGGGAGAGGACCGTGATCATGTCGTGCACGGCCGCGCCCTGGGAGGAGGTGACGAGACCCACGCGCCGGGGATAGGGGGGCAGGGGCTTCTTGCGCTCCTCGGCGAATAGGCCCTCGACCGCGAGCTTGGCCTTGAGCTGCTCGAAGGCCAGCTGGAGCGCCCCTTTCTCCCGCGGCTCCATGGCGCTGATGATGAGCTGGACGTCTCCCCGCTTGACGTAGGAGGAGACGCGCGCGCGGACCAGCACCTTGAGCCCGTCGGCGGGCTTGAACTTCACGCCGAAGGCCGCGCCCTTGAAGAGCACGGCCGCGATCTGGGCGCCCTCGTCCTTGAGGGTCATGTAGGTGTGGCCCGAAGGGTAGGCGCGGCAGTTGGAGACCTCGCCCTCGACCCAGAGCTCCGGGAACGAGGCTTCCAGGAGCTCGTGGATCTGCTCGTTGACCTGGCTGACCGTGTAGACTTTGCGGGCTCCGGCCGTCTCCAGGTCCAGCTGCTCAGCCATCGCGGTCCTTGCGCAGGGCCTTGAGGAATTCCTTGATGCGCTTCTCGTCGCCCAGCCCCGTCGGCTCGTAGAAGACCTTGGGCTCAGGCATATACTCCTGGGGCGTGTGGTGTCCCGGGAAATCGTGGGGGTACTTGTAGCCCTGGCCGTGGCCGCGGCTCTCGCCGTCGAGGCCGGCGTCGCGCAGGTGCAGGGGCACCTCGCGCGCCGGGCCTTCCTGCGCCTCGCGCATGGCCGCGTCGATGCCCAGGTAGGCGGCGTTGGACTTGGGCGCCGCCGCCACGTAGACCGCGGCCTGGGCCAGGGGGATGCGCGCCTCGGGCATGCCCAGGACCTCCGCCGCGTGGAAGGCGGCCGAGGCCACCAGCAGGGCCCGGAAGTCCGCGTTGCCCACGTCCTCGGAGGCGCAGATGAGGATGCGCCGGGCGATGAAGCGCGGGTCCTCGCCGGCGACCAGCATCTTGGCCATCCAGTAGAGGGCGGCGTCCGGGTCCGAGCCGCGCATGGACTTGATGAAGGCGGAGATGTGGTCGTAGTGGTCGTCGGACTTCTTGTCGTAGCGGATGGAGCGGCGCTGGATGGACTCCTCCGCGGCCGCCAGGTCGACTTGGCGGACCCCGCCGCGGTCCGGCGCGGTGGAGAGGGCGGCCAGCTCCACCGCGTTGAGGAGCTTGCGCGCGTCTCCCCCCGCCATGCGCACCAGGTGCGCCGCTGCGGGGGCGGCCAGCTTGAGCTTGAGCGCCCCCAGCCCGCGCTCCTCGTCCGCCAGCGCCCGCTCCAGGATGGCCTGGAGGTGCGCCTCGGTCAGGGGCTTGAACTCGAAGGCGGTGAAGCGCGAGAGCAGGGCCGCGTTGACGTAGAAGGAGGGGTTCTCCGTGGTCATGCCGATGAGCAGGATGTCGCCGCGCTCCACCGAGGGCAGCAGGACGTCCTGCTGGGTGCGGTTGAAGTGGTGGATCTCATCGATGAGCACCAGGGTGCGCCGGCCCAGGCTGGAGGAGGCGTACTTGGCGGCCTCCAGGACCTTCTTGAGGTCGGCCACCCCGGCCGCCACCGCGTTGAGCTCCACGACCTCGGCGCGCGAGCGCCGGGCGATGAAGCGGGCCAGGGCGGTCTTGCCGCAGCCGGGCGGTCCGAAGAACAGGGCTGAGGCGAAGCGGTCCGCCGCGATGAGGCGGCGCAGCATCTTGCCCGGGCCCAGCAGGTGCTCCTGACCGGCGAACTCATCGAGGGCGTCCGGCGCCAGGCGCGCGGCCAGAGGCTGGGCGGCCCGGTCGGCGAAGAGCTCCTCGGCCACGGCCTAGCCGTCCTGCGCCGGCACCCGGGCCGCGTCGAGGGCTTCCTGAAGGGACTTCCCGATGTGGTCGAGGGTGTTCTCCAGGGCCTTGCGGTTGGTGGACTCGGCCTGTTGGAGCCTGTAGAGCTCGGCGCCCATGTAGAGCAGGGCGTAGATGGCGAGCTTGGAGGTGTCCGCCACCTTCTGGTTGAGGCGCTGGGCCTCGTCGAGCTTCTCGTTGACCATGTTGGCGATGATCGTAATCTCCATGGGCGTGAGGCCCTCGATCTCCACCTCGAGGCGGCGCCGCGCGATCTCCACGGAGACCTTCTCGTTCATGCTCATGAGAGCTTCTCCAGCTTCGCCGCCAGACGCTCCAGGCGGCCCTTGACCTTCTCGTGGCGCTCCAGGGCGGCCTTGGCTTGGCGCAGGTCCGTGCCCAGCCGGCGGTTCTCGGCCTCGAGCCGGACGTTTTCCTCGGCCAGCTTCCGGCAGCGGACGGAGAGCGCCAGGAGGGACTTGGACACCGCCTCGACGACCTTCTCGAAGTGTTTGAGCTTGGCTTGGAGAGGGATCATGAGCGAAGAGCCGCGCCGTGGCGGCTCTTGAGCTCGGCCAGGATGCGCTCCGTGGCCGCGGCGACCTCGGCGTCCTTGAGGGTCCGGTCCGCGCGGCCGAAATGCAGGCGCAGGGTCAGGCTCTGCCGGCCTGTGGGCACGCCCTGGCCCGTGAACTTGTCGACCAGCTCCGTCCGGCGCAACTCGGCGCAACCGGCGGCGCCCACCGCGGCGAGCACGTCGCTGTAGCGGATGGAGGCCGCCACCAGGAATGAGAGGTCGCGGCTCGAGCCCGGGAACACGCTGAAAGCCACGAACCGGGTTCTGGTCCCTTCCAGTTGGGCCAGCAGGTCGCAGTCGAGCTCGAAGAGGGCCGCCTCCTCGCGCTCCAGGTCCCAGGCCCGGGCGGCCGCGGGGTGCAGGAGGCCCACGCTGCCCAGCGGCCCTTTGGCGTGACGCAGGCGCAGGCTGGCGCGGGGGTGGAAGAGCGGGTCCGCGGCGGCCGGAGAGCCGGAGAAGGGGGCCCACTCCCAGCCCGGGATGCCGGCCAGGAGCTCCTCCACGACGCCTTTGGCGTCATAGAAGCCGAGCCGGCGGCCGCGGGGCGAGGTCCAGTGCCGCGCCATGGGACCCAGCAGCAGCCCGGCGACCTGCGCGGTCTCCGTCGCGCCGGCTCCGGCCGGGACGTAGGACTTGCCCAGCTCGAAGAGCCGGACGGACTCCGCCCCGTTGTTGAGGTTGAGCCGGGCGTTGCCCAGCAATCCGACCAGGAGCGTGGGCCGGAGGTTGGCGTACTCTTCGGAGAGGGGGTTCTTGACCCTCAGGAGGGGGGTCCGCAGCCGCGCTCGCGCGGCGGTGCGGTCCGAGATGAAGTCGTAGTTGCAGGCCTCGCAGAAGCCCAGGGCGGTCAGGCGCTCCCGGGCGCGGCCCGCGATGGTCTGGGAGGGCAGGCTGCGCGACGGCCGCAGGACGGCCGCCGGGACGCGATAGGGGATCCTGTCGTAACCGGCCAGCCGGGCGACTTCCTCAGCCAGGTCCCAGACCGTGGCCAGGTCGTGCCGGTAGGAGGGGGCGGTGAAGCGGAGGGTCTCGCCCTCCTTCTTGAAGCCGGCGGAGATGGACTGGAGGGCCGACTCCACGGCGCCGGAGTCGAACGCGGAGCCCAGGATGTCGTTGATGCGCCGGCTCGTGACCGCGATGGGCGCCGGCGCGGCCGCCGGGGCCCGGCGGTCGAGGGGTTCGGAGGACTTGGCCGTCCTGCCGCAGAGCTTGAGGATGAGCTCGGTCGCGCGCAGAGACGCGGTCCAGGCCGCCTCGGGGTCCGCGCCGCGCTCGAAGCGGTGGGAAGAGTCGGATTTGAGGCGCAGGGCCTGGGAGGCGCGGCGCACGGCCGGCGGGTCGAAGTAGGCGCTCTCCAGGAAGGCGCGCTTGGTCTTCTCCGTCACCCCGGTGTGGAGCCCGCCCATGACGCCCGCGATGGCCACGGGCCCTTTCTGGTCGGCGATGACCAGGCAGCGCTCGGTCAGGGCGTATTCCTTCTCGTCCAGTGCGACGATCCTCTCTCCCGGCTTGGCGAAGCGCACCACGATGGAGCCTGCCAGCTTGTCCGCGTCGAAGGCGTGCATGGGCTGGCCGGTGTCCATGAGCAGGTAGTTCGTGATGTCGACCAGGGCGTTGATCGGGCGCAGCCCCACGGCCTCCAGCTTGGCGGCCAGCCAGCCCGGGCTGGCCCCGATGGAGAGCCCCTCGAAGCTGCGGCCTACATAGCGCGGGCAGGCCCCGGGGGCCTCGACGCGCACGTCCAGGCAGGACAGGGACCCCGCGGGGATCTGGGCCGCGGGCCGCGGCCGCAGGGGCATGCGGAAGTAGGCGGAGAGCTCGCGGGCCAGCCCCAGGTGCGAGAGGCAGTCCGGCCGGTTGGGGGTGATCTCGAGCTCGAGGACATGGCCGGTCTCGCCCAGGCTGGCGGCCACGTCGCCTCCGGTCTCGGCGGCGGGGTCCAGCACCCAGATGCCGTCGGCGTCTTCTCCCAGGCCCAGCTCCTTGCGCGAGCAGATCATGCCCTGGGACTCGACGCCCCGGATCTTGCTGCGCTCGATCTTGAAGCCGCCGGGCAGGACCGCGCCCACCCGGGCCAGGGGGACCTTCTGCCCCGCGGCCACGTTCGGCGCCCCGCAGACCACGGAGTACTTCTCCGAGCCGACCTCCACCACGCAGAGGGAGAGCCGGTCCGCGTTGGGGTGCTTCTCCTTGGCGAGCACGTGCCCGACTACCACGCCGCTGAAGCCCGGGCCGCGGGTCTCGACCGAGGCGACCTCGAAGCCGAGCTCGGGCAGGCGCGCGGCCAGGTCCTGCGCCGGCAGGTCCAGAGGCAGGAACTCCTTGAGCCAGCTATAGGAGACTTTCATCGAATTGCTTCAGGAAGCGCAGGTCGTTCTCGTAGAAGAGGCGCAGGTCGGGAACGCCCAGGCGCAGCATGGCCACGCGGTCCACGCCGATGCCGAAGGCGAAGCCGGACCAGACCTCGGGGTCGTAGTCCACGGCCTTGAACACGTTGGGGTGCACCATGCCCGCGCCCATGATCTCGATCCAGCCGGTGCGCTTGCAGATGGGGCAGCCGGAGCCGGAGCAGAAGATGCAGGAGGCGTAGACGTCCGCCGAGGGCTCGGTGAAGGGGTAGTAGGAGGGCAGGAAGCGCGTCTTGGTCTTGGGGCCGAAGAGCCGCTGCAGGAAGGTCTGCAGGGTGCCCTTGAGGTCCGCGAAGGTGATGCCCTTGTCCACGGCCAGCCCCTCGACCTGGTGGAAGACCGCGGAGTGGGTGGCGTCGACGGCCTCGTGGCGGAACACGCGGCCCGGGCAGATGACGCGCAGGGGCGGCCGCACGCTCTCCATGGTGCGGATCTGCACCGGGGAGGTGTGCGTGCGCAGCAGCAGGGGCATGTCCTGGAGGTAGAAGGTGTCCTGCAGGTCGCGCGCCGCGTGGTGCTCGGGGATGTTGAGGGCCTCGAAGTTGTGGCGCTCGTCCTCCACCAGGGGGCCCTCGGCCCAGGAGTAGCCCATGAGGCCGAAGATGGCGGCCATCTCGTCGAGGGTCTGGGCCAGGGGGTGCCGGCGGCCGCGCGCCGGGGCCAGGGCCGGCAGCGAGAGGTCCAGGTCGAGGCTCTGCAGGGAGGCCTCGTCCGCCGCGGCTTCCAACTCGGCCCGGCGCTTCTCCACGAGGGCCTCGAACTCGGCCTTGAGCGCCTGGACCTTGGGCGCGAACTCGCGCTTCTCGTCGAGGGAGAGGTCCTTGAGCCCTTTGAGCAGCTCGGTCAGGCCGCTCTTGCGGCCCAGGGCCTCGACGCGGGCCGCCTCGAGCTCCTCAACGGTCCTGGCCGAGGCGATGGGGCCGCGGAACAGGGGACCGGACAGGCGTGCGTAGACGGCCTCCAGGTCGGCGCGCTTCACCGGGGACACGGCGTGCCCCCGGGCTCAGGCGCCGGCCGTATGGGGGGTCGTCCGGCCGGCACCTGCGGAACTTCCGATACCGCAGGCGCCTTGGGCGAGGGCGACCAGCTTCTTGAAGGAGGAACCGTCCCGGATCGCCATCTCCGAGAGCATCTTGCGGTTCAGGGTGATATTGGCCTTCTTGAGGCCGGACATGAACCGGGAGTAGCTCAAGCCGTGCTCGCGGCAGGCGGCGTTGATGCGCTCGATCCAGAGGGAGCGGAAATCGCCCTTCTTGTCCTTGCGGCCGACGTAGGCCATGGCCAGGGACTTCTCCACCTGCTGCTTGACCATCCGCCACTTGCGGCTCTTGTCGGAGTAGAAGCCTTTGGCGAGGCGGAAC
>JACRDS010000096.1 GCA_016212825.1 Elusimicrobiota bacterium
AGGCTTTCCAAGCAGCGCTCCAGCAGCTGGGGCCGCCGGTAGGTGGGGATGACGACGCTGATGGAATCCACGGCTCGTGCAGGGGGCGAGGATGCGCCGTCGCCCATGGTACCTTTTTTGCGGCTCCCTGGGAGCTTCGCCGCGCGCCCAGGGAGCGGCCCGGCGGCGTCGGGCTACGGCCGGGACAGGAGCCGCTGGAGGTGTCGGGTCAGCAGGCCGGAGAGGCGCTGCGCCTCCTCGGGGCGGGCCGCGCTGACGTCGCGCACCTCCTCGGGGTCGCTGGCCAAGTCGTAGAGCGTGGTCTTGCCGCTGGGCTCCTCGGAAACGAACTTCCAGCGTGGGTCGCGGACGTAATGCTTGATCGCCCCGGACTCGTTCCAGGTGGCGGTCGCCGTGCCGAACACCGGACGCTCTTGGGAGTCCTCCTGGCCGCGCATCAGCGGGACGAGGCTGCGTCCCTCGAACGGCTCGGGCCTGGGCAGGCCGGCCAGTTCCAGCAGGGTGGGAGCCACGTCCACCAGCTCGACCGGTGATTTGACTCGGCGCGGCGCGAGCCCCGGAGCCCAGACCGCCAGGACGACATGGAATATCCCGTCGTGCGTGGACATGTGCATGCCGTGAGCGAACTTCCCGCCCTCGCCGAAGAGAGTCCCGTGGTCGGACACGAGTACGATCAGCGTGTCCTCCATGACCCCCAGGCGCTCCAGCTCCGCGAAGAACCGTCCCAGGCTCGCGTCCAGGTGGGCCACCCGGTCGTCGTAGATCGAGGCCATGTGCCGCTTGGTCCGCGGGTCTTTCGCCGCGGCCGCAATCTCCTTCTGGAGCCAGTCCGAGGGCTCGGGCTTGTTGTTGGCGAATGCGTCGCCGTTGAAGGCCCGGAAGAGGTAGAAGGTCCCCATGAACCGTTCCGTGCGTTCGTGGTCGCCCGGGTCCCAGCGGTCCCGTTCCGCTTCCGGGAGCTCTAGGACATCGAACGGCGGATGCACGTCCTGGGGCTGAAGGAAGAGGAAGAAGGGCTTGGCGCGGTCCTTCTGTATCCACTTCAAGGCGACCGGGATGTAGGCGTCCATCTGGCGCGGGAGGTCTCCGCTGAGATAGGTGTCGAAGCCCTTGCCGAAGCCGTACTGCAGGGCCAGATTCGGGCCGCCGGTGAAGCCGGCCGTGCGGTAGCCGGCCTTCTGGAAGACTTCGGCCAGCATGGTCTCGGAGTCGCTTATCGCGGTGAACTTGCTGACCGCGTGGTGCTGTTCGACGTAGCGGGAGGTGAAGAGGCTCGCGAAGCTGGAGAGCGTGTAGGAGCCCTGCGAGAAGGTCCGCTCGAACACCACCCCGCGGGTGGCGAGACGCTCGATGTTCGGGCTGGTGGGGTACTTATAGCCGTGCAGGCTCAGGTGGTCGGCGCGCAGGGTGTCCGCGCCGATGATCAGGACGTTGAGCGGCTGGGCCGGCTTCGCCGCGGGCGCGGCGCCCGACCAGGCGGGGAGCGTCAGGGCGAGAAAGGCGGGAAGGATGCTCATGGGCATATTATATGACTCCTTAATGTTCGTTTTATGAAAGCAGTTGGGAAAGGATATCCTCTTTGAGCTCGGGCAACCGGCGGTCGCGCGGGCGCCCTTCCCTGGGCCCCAGCGGGACCGAGATATCCCGGGTCACGCGGCCCGGGCGGGGCGAGAGCAGCACCAGGCGGTCGGCCAGCAAGAGCGCTTCTTCGACGTCATGAGTCACGAAGATGACGGTCTGTCGCCGCCTCTGCCACAGGGAGAGCAGCAGGCGCTGCATCTGCAAACGGGTCAGGGCGTCGAGGGACGCGAAGGGCTCGTCCAGGAGCAGGATGTCGGGATCGTTGGCGAAGGCGCGGGCCAGGCCGACGCGCTGCTGCATCCCGATGCTGAGCTCCGGCGGGTAGTGCTCGCTGAAATCGGCCAAACCGACTTCTTCGAGGGCGAGGGCGACGGAGCCGTCGAGCTCCGCGCCGATCCGGCCCTTGAGCCGGGGTCCGAACCCCACGTTGCCGGAGACGGTCTGCCAGGGAAAGAGGTTGTGCTGCTGGAAGACCATGCCCCGGTCCGTGCCGGGACCGGAGACCTCGCGGCCGTCCACCAGGACGGAGCCAGCCGTCGGCCGCAGGAACCCGGCGGCCAGGTGCAGCAAGGTGGATTTCCCGCAGCCGGAGGGCCCGAGCAGGCAGATGAACTCCCGTTCGCGCACCTCCAGCTCCGCGCCGTCGAGCGCCTGGACGGCACGGCCGCCGTCGTCGTAGCGCATGGCCACGGCGCGGAAACGGAGCTTCGCCCGGGGGCTACTCATGGGCCTCCGGCTGCCAGGGCAGGAGTCTCGCCACGGCCGCCATGAAAGCCCGGTCCAGCGCCAGGCCGAGGAGGGCGACGACCATGATGCCGGCCATCATGCGCTCGACCTGGAACATCTGATAAGAGTAGAAGATCCGGAAGCCCAGGCCTTCGAAGGCCCCGGTGAGCTCGGCCGCGGCCAGGGCGAAGGTCGCCGTGGCGATGGAGACCCGGACCCCGGCCACAATATAGGGAATACAGCGGCGCAGGTGGACCTCCCAATACAGGCGCGCGCCGCGGGCGCCCAAGCATTGGGCGGCCCAGACATACTGGCGCTCCACTCCCAGGAAGCCGGTCTGGGTGTTGAGCCAGACCGGGAAGGCGGCCCCCCAGGCCGTGATGGCGACCTTCTCGGCTTCTCCTAGGCCGAGCCAGAGCATGGCGATCGGGATGAGGATGAGGAAGGGGATGGTGCGCAGGGCGTTGATGAGGGTCCCGACGCTGCTCCGCAGCGGGCGCGCGGCGCCCGTGGCCGCTCCGAGCAGGACGCCCGCCGCGTTGCCGATGAGCAGGCCCAGGAGCCAGCGCCGGCCGCTGGCGGCGAGGTCGGCTCCGAGCTGGCCGGTGCGGGCCATGTCTTTGAGCGCGCGGGCCGCGGCGGTCGGCGGCGGGAAGAGGTGCGGGGGATAGAGTCCGGAGCGCGCCACGGCCTCCCAGAGCAACAGGGCGGCCGCCAGCGTCGCGGCCGGGAGCGCCCAGTCGCGGGACGCCGGGCTAGAGCTGGACCGCGAGCGGCTTCTCCTCTCTGAGTTCCTGGTCATGGATGTGCGCGCGGATGTCGGGGGGGCTCGCGCCGCCGCCGAGAAGGGCGGCGGCCCAGCGCCCGATGTCGGTCATCTGGTCCACGAGACTCCGGTCCAGATGGACCCGGAGGTCCTCTTCTGCCCAGAGCTCCTGCAGGACCTGGGGGTCCATGTCGAGGCGCCGGCTCACCAGGGCGATGCTTTCCTGGGGCTGACGGCGGGCGAACTCCTCGGCTTTGAGCAAGGCGCGCAGGACGGCGCGCACCGTCCCCGGATTGCGGGCGGCGAAATCGGGATCCATGTTCACCGTGGCGTGGCCGCGGTAGAGTTTCCCGGGGAAGAAGACCATTGTCCGTCCGGGCAGGGCCTTGCGGCCGTAGTGAATGTGCGGTTCCCAGGCGAAGTAGGCATCGATGTCTCCTTTGGCCAGGGCGACCACCATATCGGGGGGGGACATGTTGGTGATGCGCAGGTCTCCCGGGGCCAGCCCATGCTCGGCGAGGAGGCGGTGCATGAAATAGTCCGCGTTGGTCCCCGGCAGGGTGGCGACTCTTTTCCCGCGCAGGTCTCCGGGCCGGGAGATCCCGCGGTCCGTCCGGGCCAGAAGCTTGGCTTCGGCGTGTTCGGAGATCGCCGCGATGGTGACCACCCGGTTGCCCTGGAGGATGGCGTGCACGACCGGTGTCTCCGAGACGCTCTGGATCTGGGCCTGTCCGGCGAGCAGGGTTTGCAGGGCCTCGCGGCCCGAAGAGAACATCTTGGTCTCGACATCCAGTCCTTCGTCGCGGAAGAACCCTTTGTCCATGGCGATGTAGGCCAGGCTGGCGGGTACGGAGACGGGGAGGGCGTAGACCAGCTTCCGGGGCCTGTCGCCGGAGGGGCCGCAGGCCGCGGCCAGGAGGGCCGCGGCGGCCAGTCCTGCGGCGAGCCGGCGCGGCCTGATCATGGAGACACCTCCACCACGACTTCCGCGGTCCGCGGCGCGCCCGCTCGGGAGGGGCGGCCCAGCCGGGCCTCTACGACCCGGACGCCGCAGCCGCGCCGGCGGGGGAGCTCCTCGTAACGCACGGTCCATGGACAGCCGCGGGCGCGCTCCAGGAGCGCGGTCACGGCGTTGCAGCGCTGCCCCCAGGAAGGGATGTCAGCCCGAGCGAGCGGGCGCATCTGGAAGCCGCAGGTCCGCAGCGCCGCCAGCGTGCTGCTCGAGTCGGACCAGGCTACAAGGTGCAGATGCAGCCGTCCGCCCGGAGCCAAGCAGCGCCGCGCGGCGTCCACGAGGGCGATGGAGAGTTCGGCCCCGCCCCGGCCGCCGTTGAGGAACCGCGAGACCAGCGGGGCCGCGCGCATGGCCGGCTCACGCATGAGCCGGCTCTCGCCCGGAGTGCTGGGCAAGGTGGAGATGATGAGGTCGGGCCGGCGGGGCAGGCGCGGGAGCTGGTCCTCGAAAGACCCCCGCAGGAACCGGCAGCGGTCGGACACCCCGTTGAGGCGCGCATTGCGGCGGGCGGCGCGGACCGCGTCGGCGCTGACGTCGATCCCGAAGACCTGGCGGGCCCCCAGCTTGGCGCAGAGGATGGCGTGCAGGCCGGCGCCCGTGCCCACGTCCGCCACGGTCTCGCCGGGGCGCGGGCGGATCTGGGTGGCGTTGAAGAGTCCGACGAAGTTCGGCACGAAGACCCGCTTCTCGGGAATCCGGAGCCGGATGCGGCAGCCCTGCAGTGAGTAGGTCAGGTTCAGCATGGGGGCTCGGACTTTGACATTACGATTATTGCAGGAAGGCCGGCAAGGAGTATATGACGGACCCAGGGCTCTGAACATGACCGCCGTCAGAGAGGGCCCGGGTCCCAGGCGTTGCATCCGGCGTGCGTTTTGGTAGAATCTATCCTCCCGATGCCCGCCACGACCGCCTCCCGCCGTAGGCCGTCTGCGGCTTACCCCGACCTGGGGGTCTGCGGCCGGCGCGATCCCGGGGACTTGGCCTGGGCCGTCTCCTTCCTGCGCAACCGCGGCCTGTTCCGGCGTCTGCCCGAGGAGGCCGTCATGGCGCTGGGCGCGGCCGCCTCTCCCAGACGCTACGTCGCCGGACAGTGCGTCTGCCATGCCGGGGAGCCTGCGCGCGAGATGTTCGTGGTCCAGGAAGGGCGCCTGTGCACGAACCAGTACAGCTCGGTCGGCGGGCGCATGTGCATCGACATCATGCTGCCCGGCGACATCGCGGGCATGGCCGCCGTCTCCCATGACAGCTATATCTGGGAAGTCCTCGCGGCCAGGGACGCCGTGCTGCTCGTCATCCCGCGCGAAGCGGTGCTCCGCCTCCTGGACCGGCATCCCGCCTTCCTGCGCGAGATCCTCCACCGCCACGCCCAGCGCCTGCAGTACGTGGAGACCCTGCTCTTCCTCTCCCGGGAGCGCGTGGAGAAGCGCATGGCCGCGGCCCTGCTCTACCTCCACCACAAGTTCGGCTCGGTCCTGCCCGTGCTCCGGGCCGAGGTGGGGGAGATGGCCGGGACCACGCCGGAGACGGCCATGCGCATCCTGGCTCGCCTGGAGGAAGAGGGCGCGGTGGAGCGCCGGCGCGGCAGCGTCGTCATCCGGGACGTGCGGCGGCTGCGCCAGCGCCTGGAGCGGACTCCGGGCGCAATCCCGACGGCATGACGGCCGTCATGTTCCCTTCCTAAGGGGGGTCATTCCCGGGCTCCGGGCCTTTTGATTGAATCCCTCCCATCCCACTCTCCGAGGAGAAACGATGAAGCGCGCGCTCCTTAAGAAGGCGTTCTACGCCGTGGCCGCGACCCTGCCGCTGCTGCCCGCCCTGGAAAGAGCCGTGGGAGCGGCATCTTTGGACCTCGATCCCCTGGTCGTGACCGCTTCGCGCTACGCCCAGCCTGTCTCCGTGGTCCCGGCCTATGTCTCTGTGGTCTCCTCCTCCACCCTCAAGGCCACCCCCGCCCAGACCATGGACGACGCCCTGCGTGCCCTGCCTGGAGTGCAGATATCTCTGGGCTCCAGCCGCGTGGTCAACCCGGCCCTGCAGACGGTGTCAATGCTGGGCGTGGGCGGCACAGGCAGGGCCTTGGTCCTTCTTGACGGGCTTCCGTTCACGGATGCCTTTACAGCTTTCGTGCCTTGGAGCAAGATACATCCTCAGGTCGTGGAGCGTGTGGAGGTGCTGCGCGGCGGGAACTCCAACCTCTACGGCAGCAAGGCCATGAGCGGGATCATCAACGTCATCTCCCGTTTCCCGAAGGAACGGGCCGTCGATGTCGACGCCTCCTACGGTTCGCGGAACACCCAGCATCTCAACGTCTACGCCAGCGAGCCGGTGCTCGGGAGGTTCGGCCTGAGCGTGGACGCCAACCGCTACACCACCAACGGCTACCAGTGGCTCAGGGCTACTGACCGCGGCCCCGTCGACCATAATGCCACGGCCAAGAACTGGGCCGCCAACGTCACGGCCGCCTCTTTGAAGGGCGGAGCGGGCGGGCCGCTGTGGTTCCTGCGCGGCTCCGCGTTCCGCGACAACCGCAACCACGGGCTGGACCAGTTCTTCGATTCGCGCGATGAGATGGACCTGGCCGCGGGTGCGCGCCTGCCCCTAGGCGCGGCGGGCGAGGTGCGCGGCAACGCCTTCGTGGGCAAGCACGTGCTCGACAGCACCAATGCCAACACCAACGCGACCCGTACGACCCAGTCCATCGCGGTGCACAACCTTCTGCCTTCCTTGGACAGCGGGGCCGGCCTGCAGTGGTCCAATTCCTACGAGACCCTAGGCTCCTCGGTGGTCGTGGGTGTGGACCTGCGCAACACTTCGGCCCGCAACGAGCAGGCCGAATATTCCACTACCGGTGTCTACCAGCGCAGCGTGAGCTCCGGGGCCACGCAGACCAACATCGGCGTCTTCGGTCAATGGAGCTTCACGCCCCTGCCCGGGCTCACCGTGGCGCCCAGCGGCCGCGTGGACTACTGGCAGAACCACCACGCCTACCAGGATGAGATGAACGGCACCGGGCACAAGGCCCTGCCCTACAAGAGCTATGCCTTCTTCAGCCCGCGCCTGGCCCTGCGCTACCAGGCCCTGGAGCCCCTGTCCCTGCGCGGCAGCGTGTATCGCGCCTTCATGACCCCGACCCTGCAGAACCTCTACCGCGGGGCCCGGCCGCAGAACCAGATCCAATACCCCAACCCCGACCTCAGCCCGGAGATCCTGCGCATCGGCGGCGACTTCGGCTGGGACCTGGCCATGGGGCCTGCCACCCTGCGCGCCACGGGCTTCTGGAATGAAATCAGCAACTCGATCGGCAGCGTTACCCTGCAGACCGTCCCGACCCGGACCACCCGGGTGGAGAACGTCTCCTCGATCCAGACCCGCGGCGCGACCTTCGAAATCCCCTGGAAGGTGAGCCAGCCGCTTTCCTTCACGCCGTCCTACACCGTCTTCCGGTCCATCATAACGGACAACATCTCCAGCCCGCAGACGGTGGGCTCCGGGAAGACGCAGCATCATGCCGCCTTCACCCTTGTCTACGACGACCCGCGCATCGTGACCGCGTCTCTGCGCGGCCGCTACATGAGCGCGCGTTGGGGCGACGACCTCCAGACCCGCTACCTCGACGAGCACTTCGTGATGGACTTCTCCGCCTCGCGCTGGGTCAACAAGTACCTGGAGGTCTACGGGGTGCTCGAGAACATGCTCAACCGGCAATACAGCAGCACGTACCTCGGCTCCCTGCCGCTCTTGGGCGAGCCCTTCTACGCGGCCCTCGGCCTGCGCCTCCACTACCGCTAGGGGGTCGGCCGGGGGGCCGGTTCGCGGAAGATGATTTGCTAGGATGACCCTATGATGAGAAGAGGGAAGACCTTCCTGGCCGCGATCCTTCTGCTCGGCGCCGCGGGGTCCCCGGCTTTCGCGGCGGATGCCCCCGCGGTCCGTCCGGGCATCGTGCTCATGGATTTCACGGGCCTCGCCGCGGATCAAGCCTCCTTGGAGAAGGAGGTCCCGGGAGCCGTCGTCTTCTCCCAGGCTGTCTCCCAGGGCGGGCATCCCGCGTCGGCCGCGGCCTCTTTGCTCACCGCGCAGTATGTGCAGACCCACGGCCTGGCGGCCGCGGGGGATGCCGTCTCCACGGCCGCCGTCACCTTGGCCGAAGTCCTGGGCCGCGCCGGCTACTCGGCCGCGGCCTTTTCCGCCGACCCCGCCCTGGACGCCCGCTCCGGCCTGACGCGGGGCTTCTCGCCTGCGCGGTTCGAAACGGATGCCTCCGGACTCGTCTTCCGGAAGACCTGGGAGGGAGCGGTCGACTGGCTGTCAGCCCAGAAGGCCCCTTTCTTCCTTTATATCCACGGGATACGGCCCGAGCCGGAGGCCTTCGAGGCTTTCCGCGCCCTGCGCAAAGCCTCCCCCGCCGGGACGATCCTGGCGCTCACGGCCGGCATCGGTCCCGGAGGCGGACCGGAACTCGGCGAGAAGACGGTCCATGTCCCCCTGCTGGTGTGGCGCCCGGCGCTCAAGCCGCGTCGCGTCTCCGCGGTGGTGCGCCTCGTGGACCTGGCCGCGGCCCTGGTGGAGTGGACGGGGGCGGAGGTCCCGGCGTCTTTCCAGGGGGCCAGCTTGGCGGCGCTGGCCGCGGGCGGCGCGGCCGCCCCGCGTTACGGATTCAGCGCCTCCGGCGCGCGCTCCGGGAAGCCCACCCTCTTCGCCATCCGCTCGGAGGCCATGCATATGCTCTATGACCAGGCCAACGGAGAGGCCCGCCTCTACGACTTCAAGGCCGATCCGGGGATGAAGAGGGACCTCTCGGAGAGCCGTCCCGAGGCGGCGCTGGACCTCACCCAACGGCTCATGCGCCACATCCGGGAGACCCGATCCTCGTCCCGCCGGGGCGAAGGGCTGTCGCCGGAGCTCCTGCGCCAGATGCGCGAGAAGGGCTACTGGTGAGCCGTCCCTGACAAGGCCGACTTCAGAACCCCGGAGACGTCGGCGTGGTGCAGGAGCCCCCGCAGGGCCTCCGTGCCCGGGCCCATGCCGAAGCAGGGCACGGCCGAACTCGTGTGCGTGCCGTCGACCCAGCCCATGAGGTAGTGGGGCGCCAGGATCCGGGAGAATTCCCGCGCCGCCGGACTGTATGTGAAGGCGGCCCCCTTGGGCCCGACCGACAGGGACTTGGCCAGGGCGTCGTAGTCCGCGTCGTTGAGGACCACTCCTGGGGCGAGCTTGGGGGCGACCACGCTGCGCACCAGGGCCGCGTCGCGCTTCTCTCCGGCCAGCTCCCGGCGGCGGATCTCGGCGAACATCATCTGGACCGACGCCTTCTGACCGCGCATGCGCGCCAGCTCGTCCGGGCCGCCGAATCTCGCGGGATAGGCCTGCCACATCATGCCCATGCCGCCGGAGTCGTGGTTCGTGGTCACCACCAAGGCGGTGTCCGGGCGCGCGCGCGCGAAATCGCGCAGGATGGCGGCGGCGCGGTCCGTGCGGCCCATCTCAGCCAAGACGCCGGCCGCGTCGTTGTAGTGGGAGAGCTCGTCCACGAGCCGGGAGTTCACGACCAGGACGAAGCCCTTCGGGTTGCGGGAGAGCCGCTCCAGGGCCAGCTTGGTCATGCGTTCCAAAGCGGGCACGGTCTCGCGGCCCGGCCCGGACTCGCCGTCGATGGCGTAGGGGAAGGAGTCCTCGCTGAGGAGCCCCAGCAGGGGGCCGGCGGGGGACTTCTCCAGGTCGTCTTCGTGGAAGAGCACCGCGGCGCCGCGGGCGCGGGCCGCCGCCACGGCCGCGGGCAGGAAATAAGACCGGCCTCCGCCCAGGAGCACGTCGTGGCCCGAGGCCGCGATCTGTTCCGCGATCTGGTACTCGTCGTCGCGCAGGAGCATGTGCGACAGGAAGCCGGCCGGGGAGGCGTGGGTCAGCCGGCCGGTAGTGACCAGGCCCGTGGACTTGCCGTCGCGCCTGGCCAGCTCGAGGATGCCGGGCACGTCGGTGCCGTCCGGCAGCTTTCCCAGCATCCGATTGGCGATGGGGCGTCCGCCCGATACGGCGGAGGAGCCGGCCCCGGATTCCACGACCAGGGCGCCCAGCGGCGCGGTCTGGCAGTAGGCGGTATGTCCGGCGTCGAGGATGTCCTGCAAGGCCAGCCGGGTCCCGCGCAGGCGCGCATCGTCGAGGGCGATCTGGAGCTGGCCCCAGGAGAGGCCGTCGACGAGGAGGAGGATGGCGTTCTTCGGCCTTTCCGGTGCGGCGGCGGCCGCGCTAAGGAGGATTGTCAGAAGGGATGAAAGTATCATACGCTGATTATACTTTTACAGGTCAGGGGGGCCAATATGAAACGTCTCCGATATATCGTCGCCGCGCTGGCGCTCTGGGCCGCCGTCCCGGCGCGCGCCGCCGCGCCCGCCGCGTCGGCCTCCGCCGCCTTCCTGGCCGCGACCTGGGAAGTGCTGATGTACGACCATGTGGACCTGCGCGACGGCGCCTGGATCCTGGAGACCTCGGGGCTGGACGTGGACGGCACGGTCTCCCAGTTGGCGGTCATCCTGAGGGACCCGGTGCCCCACCTGGGCGTGCAGGCCGCCGGCTTCCTGGCGCTCATCGGTCCGCGCTCCGCCGCGGCCGTGCCCGCTCTGGCCGAGTGCATGCTCGACGACCGCAGCGCGGACCTGCGCTTCGCCTGCGCCCGCGCCTTGGGCCGCGTGGGCCCCGGCGCCCGCGCCGCCGCCATCCCCCTGGCCTCCGCGCTCAAGGACGCGGACCCCGTGGTGCGCGCCGCGGCCGCGCGGGCCCTGGGGCGCATAGGCAAGGATTCCCCCGTGCTCCGGCAGGCCCTCAAGGCTGCGGCGCAGGACCAGGACGCGGAGGTCCGGCGCTCCGCTGGCCAGGCCCTCGTCTCCCTCGTCGCGGGGCAGTCCCGCCTCTGAGTCCGCGGCGGCTTGGGAAAGGGGGAGTAAAACAGTTATACTCCTCGGAGGAGGGATCCTCCGTCGATGTCCCCCAGAGTCCTGTTCTTGGCGCCCCAGCCGTATTTCCGCCTCCGCGGGATCTGCATCGCGGAGCAGATCTGTCTGGAGGTCCTCTCTGCCCAGGGCCTTGAAGTCGACGTCCTGACCTTCCCTTTCGGGGAGGATCCAGCGCCCCTGCCGGGAGTCCGCATCCTGCGTCTGCCTCCCCTGCCCGGCGTGAACGACATCCCGATCGGCCCATCCGTGCGCAAGGTCCTCATGGACCTCTGGAGCCTGCCTTGGATCGCCGTTCGCCTCATGCTGGGCGGCTACCGGTTCGTCCACGCCTGCGAAGAGAGCGCCTTCCTGGCCGTCTTGTTCAAGCCTCTCTTCCGGTTCCGCCTCATCTACGACATGGACGACGTTCTCAGCCTGCGTCTGGCCCGCAGCGGCTTCATGCGCTCCAGGTTCCTGCTGCGGCGGGTCGCGGCGCTGGAGCGCTGGATGTTCCGGACCGTCGACGTCGTCGTGACGAACAGCCGGGAGACGACGCGGTTCGCCCGGAAATGCGCCGCGGCGGAGAGGGTCGTCTTCTATGACCACGCCCCTTCCCTGCCCTCGGCCCTGGGCGACCACCGTAGCGGTCCGCAGGAGTGCGCGCGCCTGCGGCGGAGCTGGGACCTCGAGGGGAGGAAGGTCATCCTCTATGCGGGAAACCTGGAGCCTTATCAAGGGGTGGAGCTCCTGATGGACGCCCTGCCGGCCGTCTTCCAGAGGCTGCCCGGGGCCTGCTGCGTCGTCATCGGGGGACAGGCGGAGCAGATCGCGGTTCTGAAGGAGCGCTGCCGGGCCTTGGGCATCGGCCCGGCGGTCCGCTGGCTCGGTCCGCGGCCCTTCCCGGACACCTTCCTGTTCATGCAGGCGGCCGACGTTCTGGTCTCGCCCATGACGCAGAAGAAGGCGGTCCCCATGAAGCTCTATGCCTATGTGGGCTCGGGGACCCCGATCGTGGCCACGGACCTGCCGAACCATCGGGAGCTCCTGGACGAGGGCTCCGCGGTCCTCGTCGCGCCGCAGAGCGGCCCTCTGGCCGAGGGTCTCCTGAGCGTGTTGAGAGGGGGCTTCAGCGGCCGTCCGAGGACCGACGCCGGCCTCAAGGAGCGGGTGGTGACGTCGGCCTTCGACTCGGCCCGCGCGGGCCTGCGCGCGGCATACGCGGCCGCCGTGGCGGCTTGGATATGATCGACGTCTGCATATCCACCCACGACAACCTCCCGGAGCTCCCGGCCGTCCTCGATTCCATCCTCCCGCAGAGGGACGTCCTGGGGGGGGCGGTGCGGATGGTAGACAACGGCTCCATGGATGGGGGGCCGGATTGGGTGCGGCGCAACCGTCCCTGGGTGGAGGTCATCGAGCTGGGCAGCAACCGCGGCCCCGGCGCCTCCCGCAACGCGGCCCTGCGCGGGTCCGGCACGCCATGGGTCCTCCTCCTGGACGGGGATTGTTCTTTGGCCGCCGGCTGCGTGGAGGCCCTGCTGCGGGACAGGGAAGAGCATCCGGCCGAGGTCTACAGCGCGCGGATGGTCTATGCCGGCAATCCCGGGCTGATCTACTACGACGCGGGGCAGGCGCACTGCCTGGGGCTGATGTGCCTTGAGAACGTTCAGGTCTCCTCGCGCAGCGCGGTCCCGCCGAAGCGGGATCCCGGCGCGGTGTCGACCTCGGCCTTCCTGGTGGCGAAGGAGGCCGCCCGGAGCGCGGGACTCTTCGACGAGGACTACTTCTTCTTCGGGGAGGACCTGGATTTCTCCCTGCGTCTGCGCGCCTCGGGCGGCCGGCTGCGGCACGTGCCGGAAGCTGTGGTCCTGCACCACAAGCCGCTGCCCGGTTCGGCCCAGGCCGGCGGGGAGCGGTTCCGGCGCACGGACCTGCGCAGCCGCAGGCAGGGTCCCAACCGCTGGCGGACCCTCCTGAAGGTCTGCGGAGCCTGGACGCTCCTGCGCACGGCCCCGCTGCAGCTCCTCTACGGAGCCTGCGAGACGGTCAACGCCCTGCGGGAGGGGGCGGTCTGGCAGCATCTGCGGGGTGTCCTCGGCTTCTGGGCGGACCTCCCACGCGTCCTGCGCGAGCGCAGGAGGGTGCAGGCCACGCGCCGGGTGGATGACCGCGAGCTCTTCGCCGACACGCCGCTGCCTTGGCGGTCCGAGGTCATGGCGGTGCCCGGGGCCGGGCTCCTGCGCCGGGCTCTGGAGCGCGCCTGCGGCCTCTTCTGGGCGGCGGCCCTGGCCATGCTGCTCGGCGCCGCGCGGCCCGCCGCGGCGGAGCCCGGCCGTTGTCCCGACTGTAGCCTGGTGGTGATCGGCCTTGACGATGTGCGCGCCGACCGGGTGGCCGCCCGCGGCGGCGGTCCCGGCCCGGCCCTGCGTCTGGACCGCTTCGCCCAGGATGCGGTCGTCTTCACGCAGGCGGTGAGCCCGGCGCCCTGGACCCTGCCCGCCTTCATCTCGCTGTTCACCTCCCTGCATCCCTCCCGGCACGGCGTGGTCAACCGCTACAGCGATTTCTCGGCCGAGCCGCCGGTTCCGGCGAGCCTCGCGAAGAGCTGCCCGGCCGCGCGGACTCTGGCCCAGGTCCTGCGCGGGAGGGGACTGCGCACCGCGGCCTTCACCGGGGGCGCGGGGGTGACCGGATCCTACGGCTTGGCCGCCGGCTTCGAGGTTTATGAAGATTCCTCCACTTTCGGGGGCTTCGGACGGTCCGTGCCCAAGGCGCTGTCCTGGCTGGATTCGCTCAAGTCCGGCGAACGCTTCTTCCTGTTCGTACACGGCTATGACGCGCATCCCTTCAACCCGGAGCATTTCTCCGAGAAGGAGGCGGCGGACTTCCGCCGCCGACGGGACGACGGCTTTGACAAGAAGCCGCGGCCGGCCGGGCGCGCGGAGCGCCGCAAGCTGATCTGGCTCTATGATGAGGCGATGGCCCGGCTGGACCGGAACCTCGCCCCTCTGCTCGACCGCCTGGATCGGCCGGACCTGCGGGGCCGCGTGCTGGTCGCGGTTGTCGGCGACCATGGCGAGGAACTCTTCGAGCATGGAGGCGTCGACCATGGGCTGACCCTCTACGACGAAGTCTTGCGCGTCCCGCTGCTGCTGCGCCTGCCCGGAGCGCCGGCGCGGCGGGTGGACTTTCAAGTGCGCACGTTGGACTTGATGCCGACCCTCCTCGACCTTCTGGGCGCGGCTCCGGACCCGGCCCTGGCCGCGCAGATGGAGGGCGTCTCCCTGCTGCCGGCCCTGCGCGGCGAAGCCATGGAGCTCGACGCCTTTTCAGAGACGGACTACCTCTTGCACTCCTTCCTGCGCAGCCTGCGCACCTCTGACGGCTGGAAGGCCATCCACGACCGCAGCAGCCTGGCGACCAGGCTCTTTCGCCTCGCCCAGGACACAGGCGAGAAAAAGGACCTAGCCGAGGCGGAGCCCGTGCGCCTGCGGTCTTTGGAGGAGCGGCTGCTCACGACCGGTGACCCGGAGCCCCTCGCCGCGGGGACGCGGGGCACGGTGAAAGGACGCTGGAAGACGGTGCGAGAGGGGGAGCGGACCTGGAGCTTCGATCTGTGGCAGGACCCCTTGCGGGCCCGCCCCGGCCGGCCGGAGAGAGAGGCTTCCGGGCTATGGCCGCGCTGAAGGGGCCGCTCCTGTCGGTCGTCATCCCCACCAGCGGCCGCTGGCCGCTGGTGAGGGAATGTCTGGCAGCGCTGGCGGAGCAGAGCCGCTTCCCCGACGAGGTCCTCCTGGTCTGCGACGGGACCGATGAGCCGCCGGCCGGCCTGGCGGCCGGCCTGGCGGCCGGCCTGGGAGAGTGCCTGCGGGTGTTGCGCCTCGAGCGCGGCGGCATCGCCCGCGCCCGCAACGCCGGAATAGCCCAGGCCGCCGGCGATATTGTGGCCTTCACGGACGACGATGCGCTCGCCTCGGAGGGTTGGCTGGCGGCCCTGGAGGACTGCTTCCGGAATCCCGGCGTGGCGGGCGCCGGAGGACCGGTCCTGCCTCTCTGGGAGACGCCTCCTCCCGGTTGGATCGCGGCCTCGCGCCGGGCGCGGGGCTGCTTGGGGCTGCTGGACCTGGGCGCCGAGCGCCGCCGCATAGACCCGGAGGCGGATTTCCTGGTCGGTTCCAACTGCGCGTTCCGCAAGCCGCTCGTCGCGGCGGGCAGCGGCTTTCGGGGAGTCCTGGCCTGTCCCGGGGTGGGAGTCTGCGGGGAGGATTTCGAGCTGTCGCGGCGCATCGCGCGCGCCGGGCCGGTGCTCTACGAGCCTGCGGCGGCCGTGCGGCACCGCATCCCCGCGGGGCGCATGCGCTGGCTGCCCATCCTGCAGAGGGCCTTCTACTACGAGGCCGCCCGGACTCGTCTGGGCGGCGCGTTGCGGCCGAAGCGTTCCTTGGCCGACATCGCGCGTCGGGAATCCCTGGTGAGTGCCGCCGTGGTCTGCGGGCATGTCTACGGGCGCCTGTTGCGCGGGCGGGACCGCAGGGCCCCTTCGGCCGGGCCGCTGCGGCAGCTGGCGGGCCGGGTCCGGCGCCGCTACACCGCTTTCCTGGACCGCAGTGAGCCGGTGCCGCGCTTCTTCAAGCTGGAGATGGCGGCGGCCTGCAACCTGCGCTGTTTCCACTGCGACCAGTGGAGCCAAGCTCCAGGGTCCGGAGGGCTGCCTTTGGAGCGGTGGCTGAGCCTGGTCGACGAGATCGCCGACTGGGCGGCGCCCTGCCACCTGACCATCTCCTGCGGCGAGCCGGCTCTGGAACCGGGGATCTTCCCGGTCATCTCCGCGGCCCAGCGCCGAGGCGTCACGGTCACGCTGGTGAGCAATGGGACCCTGATCGACGAAGCGTGCGCGGCGCGCCTGCGCGAGTCCGGCCTCAGGAACATGGTCGTATCGCTGGATGGCTACCGGCCCGAGACGCACGACCGCGGGCGCGGCGTCTCCGGCACCCATGCGCGGGTCCTGCGGGCGCTGGACTGCCTCGCGCGGGAAGGCCTCCAAGCGCGGACGCAGCTCCAGGCCATCGTCGCCGGGCACAACCTCGACGAGCTGGCGGGCCTGGTCCGCCTCGCCGCGGGGAGCGACCTCGCCGGGATCCGGTTCCAGGCGCTCCTGCCCCGCGGGACGCGTTGGCGCGAGCTGTGGCCGCAGGACGCCGAGCGGGCCGTTCTCGCCATCGACGGGCTCATGAGCCTGCAGGCTTCCGGAAGCCCGATCCTCAACCCGCCGGGGCAGATTGAGGCGATGAAGGCCTATTACCGCCGTCCGGACGCGGGATTTCCGGGCCTGGCCTGCCGCTGCGCCGCGACCTGCGCCGTGGACCATCAGGGAGGCGTCTTTCTGTGCCGGGCCATGGCGCCCGTGGGCGACGTTCGGAGGAACTCTCTGCGCGAGGCATGGCGCGCGGAGGAGGTCGGCCGCCGCATGGCCGCGGTGCGCGCCTGCCACAAGTCCTGCATCCTGCTCAACTGCCACTATCAGGCTTCCGGCGCAAAGTGTTAGAATCACGTTCTATGCCGGGCGCGATCCGGACTCCCCTCGCCGCTATCCTTCTTGCAGGCTGCCTCGCGGGCGCGTCCCGGGGGGCGTCCCCCGCGGTCTATGGCCGTCTGGACGAGGTGTTCGCCGATTTCGGGGTCCGGGGCCCCGCCTTCGCGCAGGCTGCGGTCACCAAGAGCCTGCGCCGCGAGGGACGCAGCCATCTCTTCTGGACCGTGGTCGCTGGCCTCGGGCGCCGGACCATCCGTATCGAGATCACGACGAACCTGAGGCCCGGGGCTGCGGGCCGGCTCATCGATGAGCGCGCCGTGGTCGTCCGGGCTCTGTATAAGCCGGCTACGGTGGACTACTTCGGCGTGATGAGTGGTCGTGCCGTGGTTCCGGACGAGCTCAGGCCGGTGGTCCTTTATCCGGAAAGGAGCCTCCTGCACAGCGGGAATCCGGTCTTCATCCTCTGGGCCCAGAAGGATTTTTCCTACGCGGTCCACGACCGCAGCGAGGCGGCCTATCGCGGGCTCCTGGCGTTCCGGTACTGTGAGGCCCAGAGAACGCTCCTACAGGTCGAGACTTTCGAGCCTGCTGCCGTATTCGACAAAGAGGCCGCCCTTCGGGACCTGTCGCAACTACGGTGCTCGGTCGTCAAGCCTCACCAATAACCCGCCCTTTTCATCTCTTCCCGATCACGGCGTTCCTGGCGCGCGGCTCTTTCAGTGTTCGAGCGGCGCGGAATAGGTCCTGTAGAGGAGTTCTTCAAGGTCGGCGGCCTTGGCGGGCCGCGCCGCGCTCAGGTCGTGCTGCTCCCGGGGATCCTGGTCCAATTCGAACAGCATCTTCCTTCCTGTGTCGAGCCCCGATATCAGCTTCCAGCCGTCCGGCGAGACCGCGGCGCGCGTCACGCTGTTCTGGTCCTGTTCGGAGAAGACGGGCCCGCCGGGAAGTCCCTCGGCCAGCGGCTGCAGGCTGGAGCCCTGCATCTGGGCCTGGAACTGACGCGACGGTACGATGCCGGCTGTTTCGAGGATGGTCGGCGCCAGGTCAACGCCGCTGGAGAAGCGCCGCACTCGGAGCCCGCCCCTCTGCCGGGGCTCTTTTATGAGTAGCGGCGTATGGATGAGTTCCTGGAACAGGCCGTTGCCATGGCCCCATGAGCCGTGCTCCCAGAACTCCTCCCCGTGGTCGGATGTCACGATCATCAAGGTCTGGTCGTAGAGTCCGAGAGACTTGAGTCCATCGAGGAAATGCCCGAGGTCCGAGTCCACTCTGCGGACACACCCGTCGTAGAGCCCGATGATCCAGGGACGCTCATGGGGCGGGATGCTCCGCATCCGGGACGGACTCATCCCTCGGAAGCGTGCGTCGAAATCCGGGGGCGGATTGGGGAGGAATGCCTTCTGGGACGGCCCGGGACAGTCGTAAGGATATAGCTTCTTCGCCGCGGCGCCCGGCGTCTTGAGCGTGTGGTGGAGGTCGTAGTAGTGCAAGAAGAGGAAAAACGGGGCTCCTCTCTGCTCGGCCAGCCAGGCCAGGGCGGCCTCGTTCTGCCCGCCGGCCGGGGTGCCCTCGGCGTTGTGGACGAATCGGTCGAACCCGCGAGCGAAGCCGTTGCGCCGGGAGAGGAAGTTGGCGGAGACGAAGGCGCCGGTGTGGTAGCCGGCGGCCTTGAGCGCCACGGGCAGGAGTTCGATGCCCGGCCGCAGGCGCCCGGTCTGGAACGCGGGGGCGTAGCGGACCGGGCGGCCCCGCACCCTCAGCCATAAGGCTGCGGCCTCGTCTGCGAGGGCGCCGGTCCAGCGCCGCATGCTGCGTGGGTCGGGGACCAAAGTGAGGCCGTGATATGAGGGGTACATGGAGGTGAACAGCGACATGTGCGTGGGGAGCGTCCAACTGCTCGGGGAAATATGCCTTTCGAACAGCTCGGCTTCTCCCGCCAGGGCGTCGAATTTGGGAGAGGTCTGGCGGCTGTACCCGTAGCAGCCGAGGTGGTCCGCCCTCAGGTTGTCTATGGAAAGGAGCACGATGTTGGGCGGAGGTTCGTGCGAGCCCATCACTCCGCTGCGGCGCAGGAGTTCTTCCAGCAGGCGGCCGGCCAAGTCGGGATGGCGCTCGGCTTGGTCGTGCTTTTCCAGGGGGTCTTCCCGGAGATCGTAGAGTTCGCTGTTCTGGCCGGCCGGATGATAGAGGAGCTTCCAGCCCTGGGAGTCCTGGATGGATTTGGCGGGAGGGACCGCAAAGCCCGGGATGTCGACCTCGGAATAAGCGGCAAGATCCGGGAATCGGCCCGAGCGCAGCGGGCCGAGGAGGGAGCGGCCCTGCATCTGCCGACGCAGTTCGAGCGCCGGCGCCGCGCCGACGGCCTCCAGGAGCGTGGGCATATAGTCGATGGTGCGCACGAGGCTGCTGACGCGGCGCGGGCGGGGCGCGTTCCCCGCGGGCTTGAACATGCTGACCACATGCAGAAGCGTGTTCCTCAGCCCCGTGTGGTGGAGGATCTCGCCTTGATCGGCGAGGTTCTCACCGTGGTCGGAGGTCAGCAGGATGATCGAATCCTTGTAGAGCCCCATCCGCTTCAGGTCCGCCAGGAATTCTCCCAGGTGGTGGTCCGTATAGCGGATCCCGGAGTCGTAGAGGGCGTTGAGCGTCCGGAGGTCCTCGGGCATGAAGCGTCCGCTGCGGTGAATCTCCAAGAGGGACTTGATGCGCCCGTCGAAGCGGCCGCGGCGGCCGTCATCAAACATCTTCCGGAAAGGCTCCGGGGCGTCGTAGACCGGGTATTCCCCCATCCGTAGGCCCCTCCAGACGTCGCGGCCGAAGTTGCCGTGGGCGTCGTAGTAGTGCAGGAACAGGAAGAACGGCCCACTGCGGGCCCGGCGCAGCCATTGCAGGGCGAGGGCGTTCTGCTGCGGGGCCGGTCGGAAGGGCCGTCCGTCGTAGACCTCGAAGCCTCTGGAGAAACCGTAGGAACCGTCCAGGGTGTCGGCGGCCACGAACGCCGCGGTCCGGTAGCCCTCCGCGCGGAGGGCCTCGGCCAATGTCACCACGCGGCCGGCCATCTTGTGCGGCTGGACGCGCGGCTCCTTGAGGAACCTGGAGACCAAGCCCGGCCACCCTTCCGAACGCCAGATGTCCGCGGCGATCCGTATGTTCTTCCAGAAGAAGAAGCGCTTGGGATGCTGGACGAGTCCGTGGCGGTTCGGATAGAGGGACGTGAACATCGAGGTGTGGGAGGGCAGGGTCCAGGGCGCCGCGGAGATGGCGTTCTCGAAGAGCACCGCGTCCCGCGCCAATGCGTCGAGGTTCGGCGTGGTCGGACGGCCGTATCCGTAGCAGCCCACGTGGTCGGGCCGCAGCGTGTCGATGGAGATGAGGATGACGTTGGGGTGTTTTGCCGGCGAGGCCGGCCGGCCGGCCCAGGCCGGAGGCGTCAGCAGGATGGAGAACAGAACGGCTGATCTTCGTGCCATCACGAGGAGGGCGGGCTTTTCTTAAGACTATTAAATCTCCGGGAAGAATGGCAAGATATGGTTCCCGAGGGGATTGCGGCGTGATTCGCGCGAGATCGCTGACTGGGTTTTGGGACGGCCTGACGGAGCCGCCCATCATCCCGGCCGCCTTCGCGGCGGGGGTGGCGATCGCGCTCGCGCACCTCGCCATCTCCCTGGAGATCGGCGTCTCGTTGACCTACCACGAGTCGTTCACCCGGTCGATCTTCCTGGCCCTGTATCCCCTCGGGGTCGCCTTCATGGGGCTCGGCGCGGTACTGGAAAGGCGCCTCTGCTCCCGGGTCCCCATGCCCGCCTTGACAGGTTCATCCTTGCGCGCGGCGGGGGCCTCGCTCCTGGTCTTCCTGGCGCTGGCGCTGCGCGTCAACTTTTTCGTCAGGTCGCGGGAAGAGTTGGCCGTGGCGGGCGTCCTGCATCTGGCCGCCTTGGCCGCATGGTTCCTTTCCCTGGGAGTGGCCGTCGCGAGCCTGCTGCGCGCCGCCAGGCAGCGGGAGGATCCCCGCTGGGTCGGCTGCGCCTGGACGGCCCATCTTGCCGGACTGCTTGCGGGCTACGCCGCCATCGACTCCCTGGTCCATGCCGTCGGGGCCAACGCCATCTTGCTCGCCGTCGGGGCCTCTCTTCTGGCCGCGTCGCGCGGGGCGCCCCTGCTCCTGGCCTTATTGCTGGCGGCCGCTCCCGCGGTTTCGCTGGACGCCCGTATCGAGGGACTGCGGGATCTCAGCCTTCTGAAGCGGGGAGAGATCCGGACGATGGCCAGTTCCCCGGACCAGGCGTCGGCGGGGATGGTCATCTCCCTGCACCAGGAGATGCGGGAGGTCCTGTTCCGAGGCTGGAGCCGCTTCGGCTATGTCCAGATCGGGCGGATGGCCCATCGCGGGGTCCGCGGTTTCTATAACTTCGTTCCGCAATGGGAGGTCCCTCCGGCCGACGATCCCGACATCCCGCTCGACATGCGTTGGCGGGCTTTGGCGTACAGTGTGCTGCGGCCGTCGCAGAGGGTCCTGCTGCTCGCCGCGGGGGGCGGGCGGGGCGTGTCCTGCCTGCCCTTCCCGCCGCACAAGGGAGTGACTGCGGTGGAACTCAACGAGAGGGTCGTGCGATTCCTGAGGGATGAAAGCCCGGAGCTCAACGCCGGGAATTTCCGCAAGGCGACCGCTTTTGCGGCCGATGCCCGGTTCGCCGTAGACACGTCCGCGGAGCCGTTTGACGCCATCCTCGTCGAGTCCGGGCGGTTCCAGAACGCGCAGATCACGGCGCCGGCCGGGAGCCCGCAGACCCTGTACACCCGGGAGTCGATCTCCCGGTATCTCTCCAGGCTGCGCCCGGGGGGGCTGCTGCTGATCCTGTTCGACGGCGTGTTCCCGACGCCGTTCCTCGAGTATTTCCCCATGCAGGCGATCCAGACCCTCTCCGAGAGCGGGGTCCCTTTCCGCGTTTTCGCCGCCGCCGGCAAGGGCTCCATGTTCCTCGCGGTCGCCGCGTCGAGCTCGCCCGCCGTCTTGAAGGAGGTCGGCCGGCGGACGGCGAGCCTGGGGTCTCTCCCCCTCCATCGTGTCGAGTGGCGTCCGCAGACCGCGAAGAGCCCGGGTCACCGCATCCGGTTGACGGACGACCAGCCCTTCGCCCCGTGGAACTGCATGGCGGCCTCCCGCAAGAGATCCCTGTCGGGCGCGGCGCTCCTTCTGGCGGGAATCTCCGCGCTGCTGGCGCTCGGGCTCGGCCGGCCCCGCCTGCGGCCGCGGCCGGCGCTCGACGACCCGCCTATCCTCTTTTTCTTCCTGATCGGCGCGGCGCAAGTCATGATGCTGATCGGCGGGGCCTACGCCTACCGGTCGTTCTTCGGCGACCCGGTGACCACCACGATCCGGTTCACGGTCTACTCGTTCGCCTACGGCGCCCTGGGCTCTCTCGCGTCTCGCCGCCTGCTGGAGGCCCGACGCGGACGCCTGTTCGCCGCCGCGGCGGTACTGATGGGGCTGCACGCGGCGGGGCTGGCTCGGATTCCTTTCGAGACAGGGTCCGCGGTCATGCGGGAAATCCTGGCCGCGTTGATGCTCGCGCCCGGCGGGCTGTTCATGGGCGCGCTCTTCCCGGCCGGCATCTCGGCGGCATCTCAAGAGGACCTGGACCGCCGTCTCCTGGCGGACTCTTTGGGGGCCGTCGCGGGGTGCGCTCTGGTCTACCTGATCCTGCTGCCCGGCGGGATCCGGGCTTTCCTGGCGGCGGCGTTCGGTCTGTACGCGGCGGCCCTGGCGGTGTTCCCGCGGCTGCCGCGCGAGGACTAGGGGGGCTCCTGACGCCGCCTCGCCAGCGAGCGCAGTATCCCTCCGGGCGGGAGGAAAAGGGCCCTTAATGACTCCCCCAAGGATCCGCGAAAATAGCAGTTCATCAGGATGCACGGCCGATGGCACTTCCTGATATCGCCCAGGCGGGCGCGTGCGGCCGCCGAGGCTTGGATCGCCGCCAAAGACGAATCGCGGATGTTCCCAACCGGGCTCATCGAGGGACAATAATGGATACTCCCTTCGGGAGAGATGAGCATCCGCGAGCCGGACCGGCAGGTGAACTCCGGATAATGGCGCAGCGGGTCCGCGAAATACCGCTTCATGGCGGCCAATTGCGATGGGGGATTGAGGATCCTGGCCCCGCCCTTCTTGAGCCGCAGCAATTCGTCGATGGCGGCCTGGACGCCGGACACGTCTTTCGGCCAGAGGTCGCGCCAATCGGTCCCGGCGAACGGCTGCAGAGCCTGGAAAATGATCCCCTGCAGGCCTTTCTCCATGACGTACGAGACCAGGGCCGTCAGCTCCCGGTGATTGTGGCCGGACACGATGGTGGATATCATCGTGCGCGCCAATCCCCCCGCCGCCTCCAGGCTTGCGATGGCCTTGAGGACCCGGGCGTGGCTTCCGGAAACCCCCCGCCCCAGATCGTGAGTCTCCGGCCGGATCCCGTCCCATGAGATCAAGAGGCTGCTCAGATCGGATGCCGCGATGCGCCTTGCCATCCCATGGTCGATAAGGGTCCCGTTGGAGATGACCGTCGCGCGGAGGCCGAGGCGCCGCGCTCGCGCGATCAGGGGCAGAAGACGCGGGTCCAGGAAAGGCTCGCCCGAGGCTATTTCGATGCGGCATGGGCCGGCCCAGGCGCGGATATCATGCAGCAGGCGCAGCCAGTCCTGGAAGGAAAGTCCGTCGGAGCCCCGGGAAGAGTTCCAGGCGTCACAATGCCGGCATCGCGAATTGCAGTGGCGGATCAATTGCAGCCCGAAACACTCCGGGCGGCGGAAGAGAACGCTGTCGGGAGGGGAAAGCTCATTGGCCGCTAGGCGGAAAAGCTTGTGCCACGGACGTCGGATCCTTTCCCGGAATCGTTCCCTCTTCATCGCCCCCCGACAGAATTATACAATCTTCGTGCATGACGACCATCCTCGGCATCGCCGCTTTCCTGCTCTTGCTCATTGGGGCCGTCCTCTCACCCTGGGATCCTTGGCGGGCCCCGGCCGCGCGGGACGGCCTGGTGCTGACGCCGGCGGAGACGACGGCCGGCATCCCTGACGCGCGGTCCAGGAACGCCAGGATCTGGGTCGCGGAGAGGACGCCGGGTCTCGGGGCCTACTTCGTGGAACTCGGCGGCTCCGTGCCGCTTGAGCGTCTCGGCGGCAGGCTGCGCATCGTGGTGCTCTCCGGCCGCATGCGGGTCCGCGCCGGGGGGAGGGAGTGCGTAGTGGGGGAGGGGGGCTACCTCGGCATCCCCGCGCGGCTTCCGCACCGCATCCTGCGGGAAGGCAGGGAGCGGCTGCTTTACGCGGCCTTCTTCTCGCCGGACAGCCCGAATCGCACCATGATGGAGGGGACGGGACTGTTGCGGCGACTCGAGGCGGCATCCCGGTGAAGCCTTGGCCGCGGGCCCTATGGCTGATCGTCGGGCTGGGTGCCGCCTTGCGCCTGCTTCGGCTCGACCACAGCCTGCGCGTAGACGAACTGGAGAGCTGGGCATACGCCCAGAGGCCTTTGTGGGGCGTCTTGTCCGATCTCAACCGTCTTCCGCATGTGCCTCTTCTCTGCCGTTTTTCCGGGGCCCTCCTGGGCGAGCGGGAGGCGCTCCTGAGGCTGCCTTTCGCGCTCTACGGCCTGCTGACCTTGCCTCTCATGTTCCTCTTGGGGCGGGAACTCTTCGATGACGAGGTCGGGCTGCTGGCCGGCCTCCTGCTCGCGGTCTCGCCCTTCCATATCCGTTACTGCCAGGAGCCGAGGTACTACGCGCCTTTCGTGTTCTATTCCCTGAGCGCCCTTTACTGCCTTTTGCGGCTGCTGCGGCGCGAGGCTGGCGCGGAGCCGCCGCGCCGGGGGGCGTATCTGGCCGGTTTTCTCGTCTCCCACCTGCTGAACCTCTGCCTGCATCGGCTGGCCGTCTACCCCCTGGCGCTCTCGGCGCTCCTGATCGCATGGGATGCGTGGCGGCGGAGGCTCCGAGGTGAAGACTCGGGGGCGGGAGGGGTGTGGCTGCCGGCCGCCTGCGCCGCGTTCGTGGTCTGCGCTGTCCTGGCCCCGCAGTGGCAATGGCTAGAGGACACCGTCTACCGGGAATCGCGAGGGGCCCTGACTCTGAGGATGAGCTATCTGATCTGGCATTATCGGGACCCCCGCCGCAGCGTCGTCTGGGAGCTCTTGAGCGAATTCAGCGGAGGCTGGCGCCCGGCGCTGCTCCTCCTGGCCGCCGGGCTGGCGGGGACCGTCGCGCGGGGCAGGGACGGGCTGGGGCGAGCCGTCCCGCTCTTGTTGTGGTTCGTCCCGCCGCTGCTCTCGCTCTCCGTGATCAGGACCCGGACGCATTTCGAGCTCCGCTATTTCATCTTCGCGCTGCCGGCGTGGCTCATCTGGGGCGCGGCCGGCATCAGCGCCTTGGCGTCTTCTTTGGCCGCGCGGTCGGCGGGGGGGCAAGGGCGGCGCCGCTGGGCGCTCGCGGTGCCGGTGGCCGCGCTATTGGCTTTCGCCGCCCCGCCCCTGCTGGCCTACTACCGGCTTCCCAAGTCCCGCATGCGGGAGGCCTTCGCTTATCTGAACGCGGCCTGTTCTCCTGGGGACGCCGTGGTGATGTATCCGGCTTGGGACACGCTGTGGTACGGCTACTACCGTCTGAAGGACGGCTGTCGTCTTTTCCATTCGGCGAATCTCTTGGAAGGGTCTCCGGCCTATGCTCCGGAGGTCGTCCTGGGCGCCCGGAAGCATGTGTGGCTCGCGGGGACCTGGATCAGCGACCAGGTCCGGGCCGAGGAGTTCGGCCGCATCCGCGGCGTCCTGGAACGGGACTGCCGGCCGGAGGGAGAGCGCGTCTTCCGCAGCCAGAATCCCAACGATGATTACCGCGTGAGCTCCTACCGCTGCCCGGGGGGGCTAGGGCGCGGCCGACTTGCGGCGCCGGCGCCGCCCAGGAACCTGCGTCCTTCCTTCTGGAGACCGGAAGGGTACTGGCTCTTGGCGAACCTCCCGGAGGCCGAGGACCGGCTCCGGGGGCGCTGGCGTTTCTCCGAGGACCTCTCGCTGACTGCGGCCCGGACGCGCATGGTCGCCGAAGGCTCGCGCGACAGCGTCGTGCTGGTATGGAGAGGGAGGGGGGAGTTCGGCGGCCCCGGTTGGGCGGAGGGCTTCGTATCCGGAGATGTCTTCTTATTGCCGAAAGGGACGCCGTGGGGGTGGCGGAGCAGGGACGCCTCCGATGCGGTCATCCTTCAGTTCGATCTTCCCCCGGGACGGGACGGGGATTCTCGCGTCCGGGAGGCTCCGCGCGAGGCCCCTCGGCGCTTGGGCAACGCCCTGCTCGCCGATGGCGCGCAGGGGGAGACCATCCTGCTGCGGGGGGCTGGCTGGCGCGTATCCTTGTTCCGGATGGCGCCGGGGACCGAGCAGACGGTGACGCGGCGCTTACAGCCGCCGCTGCCGCGGATGTTGTCGGTCCTGTGCCGGGGACGGGTCAGGATACGCAAGAAGGAGGATGTGTTCCATCCTTCCGAGGGAGACCTGTTCATGATGGAGCGCATCGGCGTCCCGCGCGCCTGGCATTGGGAGAACCTCGGTCCCGCGGCGTCGGTGGAACTGCGCTTCGTGCAGGAGAGCGCCCCCGGCGCACCGCCCATGGAGACCATGACCTCTGCGACGGGGAAGGGCGTGCGGGCTTGGCCGCCGATGCTGATCCCTTGAATGAGGGGCGGGACGTCCGCTCAGGGGCGGGCGAGCCTCTCGTTATCGTCCGTCCAAGCCGACAGTCGGCCCAGGAGCCTTTCCACGACGGCCGGGTTCTCTCTCGCCAGATCCCGCTTCTCGCCCGGGTCGGAAGAGAGCCGATAGAGTTCCGCGGTCCGGCCGCCGCCGGAAGCGGGCTGGGTGAGGATGAGATCCCAGTCCCCATCCCTGATGGATTGGACCAGCAGCCCATGCCCAGAAGTCTCGGCGAACAGGGGGCGGTCGTCCCAGGGCTCCTGCTCGGGAAGGATGAGCCCCAGGAAACTCCGCCCCTGGGTCCGGCCGCGCAGATCCCGGGGGATGCGGACGAGGTCGAGCAAGGTCGGCATCAGGTCCACCAGCCCCACCGGCTGTGCGACGCTTCGGCCCGCGGTGTCGAGCCACAGCTTCGGGGTCTTGATGATCAGCGGCACGTGGGTGAGCTCCTGGTAGAGCCGCGGCGGCTGCGTGCAGTGCAGGAAAGCGCCGTGCTCTCCCAGGAGCTCTCCGTGGTCCGCGAGCAGGACGATGATGGTGTCATAGAGCAGCTGCGATCTGCGCATCCGCTCCATGATCTGGCCGATGAAGCTGTCCGAATAGGCGAGCGAGGCGTCGTAGCGGGCGACCAGGTAGTCGATATCCCGCTGGCTCAGGCGTGTCGTGCCCAGGGACCAGCCCTTCTCGTCTTTGCGCAGCCCGGAGAAGACGTCTTTGGACAGCCAGAGGGGGTCCAGGCGGCCGGCGTAGTCTTTGACGAACGACCGCAGATAAGGCGCCGGCGCCAGATAGGGACGGTGGGTCTCGCTGGGGTTCATGAGGACGAAGAAGGGGGAGTCATCCTTGTGCTCCATCCACCGGAACGCCTCGGGCAGGAAATCGGCGAAGGAACGCATCGGCTTGCGATCCTTGTCGATGCCTCTCTGATAGTTCCTGTAGACGTCGAATCCCTGGTCGAAGCCGTATTCCGCCGCGTTGAAGTGCCCGGTGAAGAAGCCCGCCGTCCTGTAGCCCGCTCGGCGCAGCACCTTGGGCAGGGTGCTCTCGCCCCGGCGCAGGGGCGGGTCCGTGAACGGGAAATCGGAGAGCCTGCGGCTTGCGTCGAACATCCCGAGGGCCCGCGGATACTTCCCGGTCAAGATGGACGCGAACGAGGGCAGCGTCCAATTGGACTGGGACTGCGCGGCCCGCAAGACCGCGCTGCGGCGCGCCAGATCGTCGATGTTCGGGGTGGTGTTCCTCCTGTAGCCTAGGACGGAGAAGTGGTCGGGCCGGCCGGACTCCATGATGATCATGAGGATGTTGGGCCGGTAGGCCTTGCGCGCGCGGCTGGCGGAGAAGGGCCAGCGGCCCCACCGCAAGGCTTTGAGGACGCGCTTGATCCGGATGAGAGCGTCGCCGATCCGCGCTCCCCAGCCGGGGGTCAGGGCGGCGTCGAACCGCGACAGCTCCATCCCCAGAGACCGCGCCAGTTCCGGGCGGGAAGTCCGGAGGTCCTGCCGCTCCCCGGGGTCAACGGCGAGGTGGTAGAGCTCCTTCCGCTGCAGCGAGCCCGCCCGGTCCCGGAAATGTATCAGTTTCCAGCCGCCGCTGAGCACGCACGACCGCCAGGGAAAATCGGCGCCGCCTGCCCCCACCGAGAAGACGAAGTGGTTGAAATCTTCCCGCGTCCGGCCCGCGATGAGCGACGCCAGACTCTTCCCCTCGACCTGCGCGGGGATGGGGATCCCCAGCCAATCCAGGACTGTCGGCATCAGGTCGATGAGCTGGACCGGTTGGTCGATGACGGAGGGGGCCCGGGGCGCGAGGAGCTCCCCCCGCGAGAGCTGCTTGGGGAGGCGGATGATGAGGGGGACATGGATCCCCTCCCCATAGATGTCTCCGTGCCGCCGCCTCATGACCTGGCCTCTTTCCCAGAACGCCTCGCCATGGTTTCCCAGCAGGATGACGATGGTGTTCTCTGCCAGGCCGGTGCGGCCTAGGTAGGCCAGAAAGTCCCCGATCTGCCGGTCCGCGTTGGCGATGGAGCCGTCGTACTGCGCGATCCAGTGGCTCATATCCCGCGGACTCAGCTGGTAGGTCTGGCCGTCCTCCGTCTGCAAGGAGCGGCCCGCGATCCTCATCCCCAGGCCGTGGCCCAGACCGAAGCGGTTCAGGATCCCGGTATAGCGCCTTTCGAAGAGGCGGCGGAACGCTTCCGGCATATCGTAAGGGGCATGAGCGTCATAGGCGTGGAGGAACAGGAAGAAGGGACCGCCTTCTCGGCGGTCCAGCCAGCGGCGCGCGCGGGGCAGGACCTCGGCCAGCCGTCCGTATTCCATCTCATTGTGGAAGACCTCGAAGCCCTGCTCGAGGCCCTGCATGCTGGAATTGTGCACGCTCCCCGTGAAGGCCGCGGTGCGGTAGCCGTGCGTCCGGAGGACCTCGGCCCAGGTGATGGCCGCAGGAGGGAGGCGCGGCCCCTCTCGGCCGGGGACGCCGTGCGTGGGGACCTGCTGGCCCGTGAAGAGGCTGACCGTGCTGGCCAAGGAATAGGAGGCTTGCGCGATGGCCATGGAGAAGCGGATACCTGAACGGGCGAGCCGGTCGATGTTTGGGCTGGTGTTCCTGCGGTAGCCGTTGGAGCCCAGATGGTCCGCCCGGAGACAGTCTAAGGATATGATGAGGACGTTCGGTCGCCGTCCGGAGTCCCGCGTTGTCCGGTCCGCCGGGAAGGCGCGCGCCCAGGGTGCGGCCAGGAGGCCGGCGGCGCCCGCCCATGCGAGCAGTCGCCTTCTGAAGGACATATCGGGACTCACTCGACGAAAAGGGACCGTCCGTCCAGCCTCGGGCGGATCGAGGAGGCATCCAGGCCGAGGGCGTCCAGCACCGTGGGGGCCACGTCTTTCCGGTCGCCCGGGCGAAGCCGGCGCCGGAGATTCGTCGCCAGGAATGTCTCGGGCGCGTTGAAATGCTCTTTCTGCCCCGCATCCATCCCGTGGTCCGTGACGACGAACACCGCGGTGGCGTCGAAAAGGCCGAGTTGACGGAGCTTCATGACGATCCGGCCGAGCCAGGCATCCCCAGCGAGGATGGCCTGGCGATATTCCGCCGCGCCTTCGCCGTAGACGTGGCCCTCTTCATCCGGCTCCTCGAAGTGGAAGAAGGCGATGAAAGGCCGATCCCGCAGCCGGTCCAGAACGGCGAGAGCCTCGCTGCCGACGTGCGCCGCGGACCCGAGCGCCGCTTTGTGGATGTCCAGGGACGGGACGGTGTTGAAATAGGGCTCCCCTTTCCGAGAGACCCAGCGCTGCGGGCCGCCATCATTGGTGGGCACGCGTTTGATGCTCGGCTCGTTCTCATCCCAATAGGCGGTCTTGCTGCCGGTGAACGTGTCCCGGGAGATGCAGTTGATGCAGATCCGGTGCGGCCCGCGATGGCCGAGATTGTTGATCTTGCCGGTGAGGAAGGCTGCGGCCATCTTCCCGGCCGAGACGGACTTCAGCCGCTCGAAGAGGGTATAGCCTCTGGGGATCGGTTGATAGTTCCGGTTCGAGGTGATCTTCAGTCGTTCGGCGCGGTAGCCGGTCAGGATCTCCGCCCAGCCGGGCTTCGTGGAGGTATCGCCGGTGGTCACGCGGGTGCGGACATAGCCGCCCGCCGTGATCAGCCCTTGGAGGTTCGGGAGCTTCCCGGCTTTCAAGAGACGTTCCAGGTCGGACTGCCGGCAGCCGTCCCAGCCGACTAGGACGACGCTGCGGATCCCGGTGTCCCGGGTCGGGCGCGGCCCGGCCTCCCGGCCGCAGCCGGCGGCGGCGAGGGCGCCCAGAAGGGCGGTTATCAGGGAGCGCTTCATCGGGAGGAACTGTGAAGAAGTCCAGCTATAATTGAAACATATTTTGTTCCCGATCATTGCGGCGGCACGTTTCCTTGAAACGCCCGCAGCCAAATGGGATAATGCAGGTGGAGCCGGTGCGGGGGCGGGTTTGTAGTCGGCCCAGGGAGAGGGTGGTATGCGAACGAGGTTCTGGATCGTGCTGGCGTTGGCCGCGGTGTCCAGCCAGCAGCGCCTAGCCCGCTGTCAGGCCCTGATTCCGGCAGCGACCGGCCCAGTCCTGTTGATGTCCACGCCCAACTCCGCGGAGGAGGTCGACCGGCTCGAGAGCTCCATCCGGGCGGACATCTTGGATCTGGCACCCATCGATCTCCCGGGCTTGGCCAAGCGCACCGGGACCTTCCAGCGGCCCTTCCGAGTCGTCTCGGGCACCCGGAAGGGCCGCCCCCTGATCTTCTGCCTGATGGACCATGCCACCATCCCGGAAAGCGTCGCTCTCGCCCAGGCGATCATCGACCGGTTCTCCGTACGGGGGATCGTCTATTTCGGAAACGCCGGAGGACTGAAGGATGATTCGTCCATTGGGGACGTCTATATCCCAAAGACTTGGCATTTCCACGATCGGGGGATCATGACCGAGGAGGGATTCACCACGCTCTTCGAGAACGCCCAACGCGACTCGGCGGGAGGGACGCCGCCTCCCGGCCAGGGCGCCTGGATCAAGCCGGGATTCCTGGAGCGCCTCCAACGCGTCGACTTCTCCAGGATCGACGGCTGGATGGTGCTCGCGGGCCGCAAGCCGCGCGTGTTGTTCGGGGGCGTCGGCGTATCCGGGAATTGCTGGCTCGACAGCAAGACCCGCCGGCACCAGCTGGTGAAAATCTTCGGTGCCGACGTGGTCGATGGGCATGCCGCAGGCCTCATGGAGATGTCCCAGCTCAACCGCATCCCCATGGCGGCTGCGGTCTCCGTCGTGGACATGGCGGGACAGGAGAACTCTCGCCCGGGCGAGAGCGTGAAGGTCGGCATGGCGAACTATTATCAGGGACTCTTCAATTCGTATCTCGTCGCCCGCCTGCTCCTGGATGAGGCGGCCCCATGACGGCCGCATGAGCCGCTTCACGACCGTTCCCCCCGCGGTCAAGTTGCAGCGCGGGATGCTGCCCTTCCTCACGATCCCCCTGACCAGGAACTGCAACCTCCGGTGTCGCTACTGCGGATACGGCGGCGAAGCGGCCTCCAGTGCCGTCGCCGAGCAGGACTATGAGTGGCTCAAGGGGGCTGTTCTGGCGGCGCGCCGTCTGGGCATCGGAAAATTCCGCCTCACCGGGGGGGAACCGTTCCTATACCCGCGGATCGCCGACCTGCTGCGCTTCTTTTCAGACCTGGACGTCTCCCTCCTCGTCAACACCAATGCCACCCTGCTCGAGCCGCACGGCGCTCTCCTGGCCAGTTTTCCGGACCGTGTCCGCTTCGCGGTGAGCCTCGATACGCTCATCCCCGGGCGGTTCGACGTCTTGGTCGGCACGCCGGGGCGGTTGGCGGCCGTGCATTCCGGCATTGCGGCGCTCCGCCGCGCCGGACGGCTCTATAGGCTCAACATGGTGGTCAGCCGCATCAATGAGGACGAAGTCTTCTCCATGATAGACTACTGCGCGAAGCTCTCCTGCGGGCTGAAGCTTCTGGATGTCGCCTCGGTGCCGATGCCCTACGGAAAGTGGGACGACCTCCATGTGCCCCTGGCGGCCATCGAGGAGAAGCTCGCGGCGGGCGCTTCCTCGGTGAAGGAACACGAGTATGCACGCAACTTCGGAACGCCGTGCTCGATCTATAGCTACCGGGGCATCGACATCACGGTGAGGTCGATCCGCAACGGTTCCCACTACGACCTGAATGGGATATGCAAGGGCTGCCCGAGTTACCCCTGTCATGAGGGTCTCTACGACATCTTCCTGCAGCCGGACCGGAGCATCGCGGGTTGCCGTTGGCGTGCGGCAGGCATCGAGCAGGCAGGCGGCGACCTGACGGAGAAGTTCCGCAGGATAGCCGAAGTCTTCCAGCGCGCTGCGTTCGTCCCCCGCGGGGCCGGTCTCTAGAGCCGGCCGGACGTCAGAATGCCGGCCGCGGGGGAGCCGCCTTCCCGCCGAGCCCCGCATTCTCCATGGCTTGCAAGATCAGGCTGTTGTCTATGAAATCCCGCAGCGGGAAATCCTGGCTGTCGATGACGCCATGCTTGCGGAGCAGCCTCGCCGTCTCGCGCAGCAGGGCGCTGTCGACTGTCGGAGGGATGTCGTACTGCGGGTAGTTCAATCCGAAGATGTTGGCGGCCATCTGCAGGCCTTTGCCCCCCGGCTTGGTCCGCTCCCTGTAATCCAAGCCGTGCTCATATCGGATGCGGCGGATATAGACCTCCAGGAAGGCGATGAGCCGCTCCCGGTCCTCCGCGAGGGCGCTTTTCCGGCAGACCAGCAGGGCCTGGGACAACTCCGGATTGCTCCACTCGTGGAGGGGGCGGATGATATCGAACGCGCCGATCATGCCGGGGACGCTCATCAGGTGGAAGTATCCTCCGTCGATGACCCCGTTGGCGATTCCCGCTTTCATCTCGTCTTCGAGTACCTGGTCGGCGATGAGCACCTTGTTCTTGGGAAGCGCGGATTTCTCAGCCAGACTCCGGGGCAGCGCCGGCAGTTGCAGGACGGCGGCCTGGAGGTCGACCCCCGCCTGCTCCAGATACTCCTTCAGGGAGATCGAATCCCCGGCCCCGGCTCGCCGCGACACCAGGACCTTCCCGAGGTAGTCTCTCGGCTGTTTGGCGCGCAGGCCCTTGCGCATCAGGAATACATGCCCGGAATGACCCTTGACGTCGTGGCCCAGTTCCGCGATGGCGACGATGGGCTTGCCGTCATGAATCGCGGCGACAAAGGAACTCTCTCCCACCATGGCAAGATCGAATTTCCCCTCCAGCAAAGCGGCGATGAGTTCCGTCCCCCGGACCTTGCCGATGATCTCCGTCCCGCCCTTGTTGAAATCCCGGATCGATGGAGGCACCAGCCTATAGTCCTGCCGGCGCAGGTCCCTGGAGAAGAACTCGACGCGCAGTCCGCGCTTCTTGAATTCGTGCCGCTCGTAGGCGCGCATCAGAAGGGCCGTGCGTCCGCCGTGGAAGTAGCCGACCCGGAGCGCCTTGCCGTCGGCGCGATTGCAGGCAAGGACGGAGCAAAGCCCAATGACCGTCAGAAGGACGACTGGGCTCCCGTCGGCGGTCCGGAGGAACCAGCGCATAGGCCATGCTATGAATTTCCTCATCTCTGCAGCAACCGGCCGGGGCAGGCGGCAGGGTGGATCTTTAGAAGAAATAGCCGGCTCCGGCGGACCCGATTACCAGTAGCCGTGCTTTCGGGCGTCCTCGAGAAGCTGCTTTGGGACCGGCGCCGTCTTCGGGAGCCGCGGGTTGAAGGCTTTGGCCTGCGCCGTCCAGGCTGCGAGGTCTCGACGCATCCTCTGCACCAGGTCGGGTTTGGCCGCGGCGAGGTTGCGCGATTCTTCCGGGTCTTCGTCGATGCGGTAGAGCTCGACCATCTCCTTGGGCGGTTTGGGGCCCATGCGCAGGAGGCGGCGCAGAGCCGCCCGCCAGGCGGTCTGCGGATAGGTGACTTCGCGGATGAACTTCCATTCGCGGCTCCGCATGGACTCGTTGATGCTTGTCACCCGGAAGGGGGCGGACTGCCACATGAAGGGGAGTCCCGCGTAGACGTATTCATGTCGCGCGGTCCCTCCCCAGACGAGGGGAGACAGGTCCTTCCCCGCGATCCGATTGGGGAGCCGGACCCCGAGGAGGCGGGCCAGGGTCGGAGCCACATCTGTCAGTTCGACGAGTCCGGCGACCCGCCGGCCCCGGACACCGGGGAGCCTCATGAGGAGGGGGACGTGGACGACGTCATCATAGAGCGTGCCGCGGGTCGCGCCGGCGCGGCCGAACTGGCCGTGCTTGGCAAACATCTCCCCATGTTCCGCCATGATGACGACGATGGTTTTGTCCAGCAAAGGCTTCCCCAAGGATGAGATGAAGCCTGCTGCCTGGGCGTCTCCGGCCAGGATTGTCTCGTCGTAGAGGTCCTGCAGCTGGTTCAGGTCGGCCTCGGTGAGATGGACTTTCTGGGGGGCTTCGTTTGTGCATGAATCGCCGCGGGGGAACACCGGGCAGCGGCTTGCATAGTAGGTCTCGAAACGGTCCCGGCGGGGTCTCCAGGTCCCGCGCACGCAGCGGGCGGCATCCACCGTCAGTCCCTTTGCCCGGGGATTGCTGAAGGTCCCTCGGACGGAATCAGGGGGAGAGAATGGACAGTGTGAGTCGTAGCCGTGGACGAAGAGAAAAAATCTGCGGCTCCTGTTGCGCCGGAGCCAGTCCTTTGCCTGTCGAAGAGAGGTCCCCAGGCGGGTGAAGTTCGGGTTCGAGTCTGTCTCCTGGAACCCGCGCATGGTGCTGAATCCCTTGTAGTAATCCAGCCCGCCGGTGAATGCGGCTGTCCGGTATCCGTTGTCGCGGAACAGCTCCGGCAGGGTCCGGATCTCCGGGTCGAGGACGTTCTCATGGAGGCGATGGACTATCTTGTGGCTGTACGGATAGAGGGCTGTGAAGACGGACGCGGCCACGGGAAGGGTCCAGGAGGCGGGGGAGAAAGCGTCCTGGAAGACCAGGAATTCATCGGCGATGGCGTCCAACCCGGGCGTGGTCCGGCGGGCGTAGCCGTAGAGGCTCATGTGCTGAGTCCCGACGTTGCCCAAAGAGAGGATGATGACATTGTAGCCGGCGTAAGCCCCAGGTGACGGCGGGACGGAGGCGTACGCGGGATGCGTGCAGGCCAGCGGGAAGCTGAGCGCCGTCAGCGCCAGCGGGACGATCCGCAGAAAGGCGTTCCGGGATTTCGGTATGACCATGGAATCCGAAATATACTACATTTTGGTCATGCGGCCACCAGCTGGCGCAGGCTTGGCGCGCGCCCTCTTATACATCCTCTGCGTCGGAGCCGCGCTTATCGGCGTGGATGCGCTCCTCTACCGGCGCTATCTGCGCGCCACATGGACTCCTCCGCCCAGAAGGGCCTTCGTCAAACCCGTCCGTCACGTGCCGTATCGGACCCTGCTGCGGCTGGGCTGGCTGGATGCGGGCCAGGACAGCTCCTTCGTCCGCTTCGCCATGAAGAAGCCGCCGGGCGTGGTGCGCATCGGCTGCGTGGGGGATTCCTTCACTTACGGCACCGAGACCGGCCGCTCCGAGGACTACCCCACGATCCTGCAGCGACTGTTCCGGGAGCGGGGCTACCCGCAGGTCGAGGTCATCAATTTTGGGAGCGGTTGGTACGGCTTCCAGCAGGCTTTCACTTTCTGGGACGATGTCGCCCGCCGCTTCGATTTGGACTACGTCCTGCTGGGCCCAAAGACATTCTTCCCCGGCCGGGACACCACGTTCGACCATGCCTCCCCCGCGACCATCTATCTCCTCCACGCGCGGCATGTGCTCGAAGGGCAGGGCCCCCGCTTCGTCGAGGTGGCGGGCGACACCTTCGAGGATCGCGCGGCGGCCTACAGGAGCTTCATCCCGTCTTGGCGCTACTTGCGCTACGACCGGCGGGCGCCCGCTTTCCTGGCCTGCCTGATCCCGCGCGGCCGGGAGCTGCGCAATCCTTTCTACTACTACCGCGGAGACCTCGAAGAGGAAGCGCGGGAGATATATCGCCGGCTCCTGCGGCGGATGACTGACAGCGGGACGCAGATCGTCCTGGGGAATTATGAGCCGCGCATCGTGGAGCTAGGGCGGGACCTCCGCCGCGGCAATCTCCATCCTGCGAGGCTCGAGGAGGTCTGTGGTTTCCCGTATCGTGCGCCCAAGAACCACGGCAGTCCCGCGGGCAACCGCCTCCTGGCGGAACAGTTCTTCGCGATCCTCACCGGCCGGGCCCGGGTGGTCCTGCCGCTCCTCGCTTTCGGGCCCCTGAAACCGTCCGCGGCCCCTTCCGCATCCGCCTCGGCCACGTCTCTCGATGTCTATGAGCGGGTCGGCATGGGCCTGGAGGACCGCCGGCCCTGGCGCTTCGTGGAGGTCGGAAGCGGCACGCTTTCCCGGGATCTGCCCGTTGATTTCATCCGGAAGGGGCGCATCAGGTCGCTGCTCCTTCTCCAGGCGGCGGAGCAGCTCCTGCCGGAGGCCGCGTTCTATCCGCTCCCGTTCGACATCCGGGAAGGGATGCCTTTGACCCTGCGGTCTTCGCACGGAGACATCGTATTAGGGAGGGTCTCCCTTTTGAGGCCGGACCTCCAGCTGGGCGTCGTGGATCTGAGCGGAGCGCTGGCCATGGCCCATCCCCATTTCAAGGATATCGGCGTCGTCTATCGGGCCAGGCAGCCGCTGGGGCGGTTCCTGCCCGGGAGGGTCTACCTGGGGGAGCAGGCGCTTTTCGGGGCGGGGGGGCCGGATCGCGAGGGACAGATCGGGCTGTATCCCATCCGCAGGAGGTTCATCCAGATATACCCTCCCCCCGACCTTTTGGGCCGGACGCTCGCGCGTCGTGAGGGTCTGTTGACCCTCCGATTCGAGTCGTCCCACGGGGCGCGCGTCGTGGTCCCGCTGGCGGCCTGGAGGCGCGCCGGCAAGGGCCTGGTCGTGGATTTCGACGGCCCCGGCCTCCGGCATCCGATCAGGAGGCCGGGCGGGTGAGTCTGCAGAGGGACAAGCAGAAGGCCTGGGAGGAATTCCTGGCCTGCCGCGAACGGGTTTCGAGCGGGCCCTTCCGGGCCTCGATCGAGGTCACGCGCAACTGCGGCCTGCGCTGCAGCATGTGCGCCCAGGCGTGGCGGCCCGAGTACCGCCGCCGCGATCCGGCGTTCGACATGACGCCGGCGGTGTTCGAGGCGGTCGCGCGCGAGTTGTTCCCGCTGCTGGAGCGGGTGAATCTCCAAGGCTACGGCGAGACCACCGTTTCCGCGCACTGGCCTCGGATCCTCGACCTCTGCGAGCCTTTCGCGGGGAGGATGCGGTTCGAGATCGTCACCAACCTGATCCGGCAGGATGAGCGGATGTGGCGCAGGCTGCTGCGCATGGGTTTCGAGATATTCGCCTCGTGCGACGGCGCCACGGAGGAGACCTTCCAGGACATTCGAGCGGGGGCCAGGCTCTCGTCGCTCATCGGCAATCTGGAAGCTCTGTCCCGCGCCCGGGAGGACGGCGGCGGCCGCCGGCCGGCGCTGCTGGTGACCCTGCAGAGGCGCAACGCGGATGAGATGCCGCTCTTCGTGGACCTGGCGGCCCGGACCGGGGCCGGGCGCGTCATCTTCTCGACCGTGGCCGCGGCGAACGGCTGGCGGGGCGCCGTGGAAGCCGCGGCAGCCTGGGCGCGCCTGCGCCCGCCGCGGGTGCGGACCATCCACAGCCTGCCGCGGGAGGAACTGGCGGATCTGGTCGGACGGACCTTGGCCCGCTCCCGGGAATTGGGCATCCCGGTCCAGTTCACGGACGCGGCTCTCGACGAGCGGGCCGCGCGGCCCGCGGCGCCCCTGGCGCGCCTGGGCCGAGAGGCCGGGATCGCCCAGAGCATCAAGGTCTGCGCGCACCAGCGCTGCTTCAAGCCCTATTCGACCGTCGTGGTCAATTATCGGGGCGACGTGGGCCTGTGCAACCACCTGCTCAGCGACGAGCACTGGGAGCAGATGGGCAATCTGCTCCGCGACCCTCTCGAGAAGATATGGAACTCGGACCGCTACCGCTTGGCGCGCGGGCGTCTGGCGCGGGGCGAGCCCCTGGGGGCGGCCTGCCGGTGGTGTCATTCCTTCCGGATCGGCGAATAGAGATGCTATCATGGAGACCGAGACATTGAGGCCGGCGTCGGGATGGTCCGCGAAATTCAGCTTCCATATTTTCCGCGCGAGGCGTCTTTCCTGCGCCGGAGGTCCTGCGGAGAAGGGCCGAGCCTGCGCATGCGGGGAAGCCGCCCCCGCGGCCGACGCCGCTGCTTCGCGCCGATGATGCGGGCCGCGATCCTGGCGGCGGCATTGGCGGCCGGGTTCTGCAGCGGCTGCTCGGGGTCGGATGGGCCGCGGTCCGGCGAAGAGGGGGTCATGTTGTCGTTGGAGGACGTCTTGAGCGGGCCTCCCGCGCTGGAACTGCCCGGCCCCGTCAAGGTGTGGCGTGCCGACAGGGCCTCCGACCTGGGAGTGTATTACGTCCTTTCCGGCCGGGAGCGGGTCGGTCCGACCCGGCAGGTCCGGGCCGCGCTGCGGATCGTCCTCCTGAAGGGCAAGGCGGAGGTCCGGGTCGGCGACGTGGTCAAGGTCTCCGATTCCGGGGCTTACGCCGTGGCGCCTCCCGGCACGGTCTGGAGTCTCAAGCGCCTGGGGCCGGAGCCGCTGGTTTTCTCACTGCTCGTTGCGCCGGATGCCGTGCCGCTGCCGGAGCTGCTGCGCCCCATCCCCCGGGAGCCTTGAGCGCAGCGCCGCCCACAGCTTCGCGAGGGTCATGCGCTCCTCGGCTGCCAGCAGCCGGAAACCGACCGCATAATAGAGGACTGTCGAGATGCCGGCCAGAGTCAGCAGCGTGGGCCAGGCCCAGGCCCAGCCCCGCAGAGGCCAGAGGAAGAGGACGAACACCCCGCCCGCGGCCAGGGGCCGCAGGACGATCGTTCCCAGATACTCCGCCGGACCCATGGAGAAAAGGGAGCGACTGACCAGAAGGGCGTAGGGCGGAGCCGTCAGCGCCTGAGCCGTGAGCAGGCCGAGCGCGGCCCCGGTGATGCCGAGCCGAGGGATGAGGAAGAACCAGGCGCCTACGCTGATGGCGGCTTGGCATATCTGCCAAGCGAGCGCGGAGCTCGGTCGGCCGAGACCGTAGGAGGCGGCCAGGGGCATCGTCCCCAGCAGATGGAGGAAGTAGGCTGAGAGCAGGAGCCTCAGGGGCCAGGCCCCGCGGCTGGCGAACTCTCCGCCGAGCCAGAGGGTCAGGAACTGCGGCGCCAGCACGAACAGCAGGGCGAAGCCGGGGATGATCAGCCATAGGGCGAGCTGGCTGCATTGGCGGTAGGCTCTGAGCAGCGTCCCGCGCTCGCCCAGGCCGGAGAGCTCGCTGAGCAGGGGGAAGGCGGTGATCATGACCGAGTTGGCCAGGATGCCGAAGCGGCGCAGGAGGAATGACGGGATGAGGTAATAGGTCAGCTGGGTGAGGGGGAAGAAGTAGCCGATGATGGCTTTGTCCCATTGGAAGGACGCGGACCAGGCCAGCTGGGTGAAGAACACGGTGAGGGCGTAACCCGCGAAGCCGCGCCGGGCCGCGCCCCGGAGCGCCGCAAGGCCCGGCCCACGCGACGCCGGAGGCATCAGCCGCAAGGCCGCGGCCAGGGACGCCAGCGCGACGGTGAACTGGACCAGGACGAAGAACAGGGCGACGGCGCGCAGCCCGAATCCCAGGCGCAGCAGGATGACGCTCCCGGCGAGCACCAGGCCGTTCTGGGAGAGGGTCACGAGATTGGCGAGGCCGAACCTCTGTAGGCCCTGGAGCATGGCGACCGCGAATTGGATCCAGGAGAAAAAGACCGATGCTGCCGCGCCGCAGGCGATGACCCAGTCGCCGGTCTGCCGCAGCTCCGGGCTGATGTTGAGGAAGTCGTGGGCCAGGGGGGCCCGGAGGAGGAATACGGCCGCGGCCCCTAGGAGGACGCCGGCGGTGTGCAGAAAGGCGGAGCTGTAGAGGACCTCCCAGACCCGGTCTGTCTCCCCGCAGGCCGTATGCTCCGCGATGAATTTCTGGGTCGCGCTCTGGGCGCCGAGACTGAGCAGGCTCAGATATCCAGCCAGGATGCCCAGCAATCCGTAGAGGGCGTAGCCCTCGGCACCCAGGCCTTGGAGGAGGCGAGGGACCAGCAGGAAGCCCAGGGCCAGGAGGCCGACTTGTCCCAGGAGGTTCCAGGCGACGTTGCTCCCGAAACGGACCGCCCGAGAAGCGCCGGGAGACGATGCGGCCAAGCCCGTCATCACCGGCATTATAAGAGGAAATCCCGCTTGTTGTCCAGCCAGGAGGCCGCGCGAGACGGGGCGCCCCAATTTTGATATCTTCTATGCGCGGTGTCCCTGATGAGACCGGTCAGGTTCTTGGCGGCTTTCCTGCTGTGCGGCGTGGCCCTGCTGCTTCCCTACAGGGCGCGCGTGCTCTACGGAGCGCTGCTGGCCGGACTGGCGCATGCCCCGTTCATCCTCTTCGGCGCCCTGTCCAGGCGGCTGCTCAGGCAGCTGGGGATGAGCGATTTTCCCGGAGGCAGCTCGCATGGGGCGGGATGAATGCGCGATCCTCTACTCGGGGGGGACGGATTCCACCTGTGTCGCCGCCCTCCTGGCTGAGAAGTATCCCCGTCTCCATCTCCTGACCTTCCGGGAGGCAGGGACGCGCGATACTCCGGACCCCAAGCAGAACATCGAGAATCTGCGCAGGAAGTTCAGCCGGAACCAATTCATCCACCAGCTGTTCTTCGTTGACGGCCTGCTCGAGAAGATCAGCTACGACCGTTATTTCAGCTATCTGCGGCGCCATGGATTCTTCATGCTGTCCACGTGCGGGTTCAGTTCTCTGAGCTGGCATACCCGGATGATCGTCTACTGCCTGGACAACGATATACCGAATGCGGCCGACGGGATCACACGGGAACTCATGCACTTCCCGGGCCATATGGACGTGGTTCTGGCGGAACTCCGCCTTCTCTACCAGAATTTCGGGATCGCGTACGCTAATCCCGTGAGGGACTGGGATGTCCCCACCGACCAGCGCTTCCTGGACCGGCTGATAGTGGACCGGCATGGCTTCACTCTGTCCGAGGACTCCGCGCATGATTCTCCGCGGAAGACGACGGGCCGCCATCTCTATCAGCTGGGGCTGCTGCCGCACCCCAATGTCAAAGGCTCGCCGCTGGATCGCTCCATGCAGCACTCGTGCTATCCCTTCGTGTTGTTCAACATCTTCGCCTTCTGGTACTACCTCTCCTATCATGATCGCGCGCAGTATGAGAGGGAAATGGCGGACCTCTTCAGGAGGAAGATCGGGGACGTCAAATCCTTCCTGGAGGAGTACCGGGAGCTCGGGCCCCGGAGCCGGCTTGCCGCCTGGATTTAGGATGAGCCATCCCCCATGGTCATGGAAGCTGGCCTCTTTCTCGGCCGGCCTCATCCTCTCAGGGCTTCTCTGCGTGTTGCCCCTGGAGTTGGCCTGCAGGTACTGGCTGAGGCATTTCGGCGACCCCGCGGAGAAGGCCAAGGCGATCCTGCGTCTGGATGCCCACCTGGGCTGGCGCCAGCAAGCGGACTTCCATGGGACTTTCCTGGGAATCCCGCTGGACACCAACGCGATCGGACTGCGCGCCCCCGCGCTCCGTCCTGCGGAGGCTTCCGTCTGTCGCCTCCTGGTCCTCGGACCCTCCTCGACTTTTGGTTGGGGGGTCCCGGAGTCCGAAACCTATGCCAAGCTCTTGGAGGGCTTCCTGAGAAGCAGGAAAGGAGGCCCCCCGGTGGAGGTCATCAACGCGGGCGAGATCGGCTTCTCGTCCTGGCAAGGGCTGGAATTCTATCGCAGGGAGCTCCGAGGGATCAGGCCCTGCCTCACGGTGATTGCCTATGGCGCCAACGACGTGGACCGCTACCGCTTCTTCTTCGACTCTGATGCGCCCGACGGCAGCGCCTTGCGTGAGGAGCGGGCTCCCGCCGCGGTCTGGCTGCACAACATGACCGCGCGATTGAGCCTGTTCCAGGTCCTGCCGCGCGCCCTCTTGAGGCTGGGCGGCCGCTTCTCTTGCGGCGAGCCCGACATCCGCAGCCTGCGGGTCCCTCCTCAGGACTATGCGGAGAACCTCCGCCAGCTCGTGCGCCAGTTGCGGCAGGATCACTCCGCGGTGCTGCTGATGACCACCGCCTCGGCGATGCCCGCCGGTCCCGGAGCCGCCCAGTGCGAGGACTACTATCGCTTGAGCCGCTCCCTGGCCGCGGCGCGCCGCTGCTCCGAGGCGCGGAAGGCGTTCGCGGACGCAAGAAGATCCGAGCCTTACCGGATTGAGAAGGATCTCCGTTTGTACAATCGACTGGTGCGCGAGGTGGGCGAGCAAGAGAGCGCCGCCGTTTTGGATGCGGCTGTTCTTTTGACGCCGGAAAAGGCCGGACGGGTCTTCCTGGATCCCATCCACCCCTCGCCTTTAGGGCATGCCCTGATCGCCCGGGCGCTTTTCAAAGACATAGCCGGGAAAGGTCTTCTCTCGGCCCAGCTATCCTCCAAGGAGAAGAATGATGCCGCGGCCCGATGAAAAATCCGATAGACCGACTCTTGACGGGATACCGAGGACCATCCCCGGGTTCTTGGGCTATCTGTTCATGCAGATCGTCCAGAAGCGCAGATGGCTGCTCATACCGATGTGGATATTGCTGGCCATCCTAGCCATCCTTCTGATGCTCTCCGGGAATTCCGCTCTTCTGCCGGGGATCTACATTGCGCTGTGACTCCGGGATGAGCGGCGCTCCGGCGGGGGGATTCCGGAGGGCCCTGCGGCGCGTCTCCGGCCGGGCCGTGCGCCTTCTGGCCGCTATGGGGGCGTGCATCCTTCTTATCGAGGGGGCCGCCAGGTGGGCGCCTGCTCTTCTGCCGCGCCCCGTCAGGCTGCGGGCGCTGGAATTCCTGAGCCGGCGCGGCAGCGCCCTTTTCGTCCCGGACCGCGAGTTGGGGGTGGCGCTTCCGGCTCCGGCCAGATTGTCGATGCCGTTGTTCCCGGGAAGCCGGATCCGCCACGTTCTCCTGCCGGGGGAATCCAGGATAGGATTCCGCGGGGATTTCCAAGATGCCGCGCGGGCCGGTGTCGACATAGTCGCAATCGGAGACTCCCACGTCTATCAGGTGGAGGTGGACGAGGATGAGACCTGGATCAGTCAACTGGCGCGAGTGAGCGGGTTGCGCACGGCGAATCTGGGGTTGCCGTACCAGGGGACGAACCAGGAGTTGAGGTTTTACGAGCTTTACGGGGCGCGCCTGCGCCCGAAGGTGGTGTTGCTGACAGTCTGTCCCAACGATGCTTGGGACAACGAGGCATACACGAATTGGCTGGTCGAAATGGGGGGTGGCGAGGCCCAGCGGCCGGCCTCGAGCTTCATCAGATACAAAACCTGCCTCCAGTTGCGTCTTCCTTCGGCGGCGTGCGCCCTCGCGACATTCCTCCACCGGAACTCTCTATTGGGGTTCGCTGCGACTTCCAATCTATGGTCGAGCAGCTATGCCGCTGCTATCGACCGGAATCTGAGGAAACAGGAGGGCTTGGGAACGATCGGTCGGGACATCCAGACGATGAAGTCTCTCGTGGAGGGCGGGGGAGGGCGGTTCGGCGTGATCCTGACGGACATTTGGGGCTTTCCTTCGACGCATCCGCAGTATCTCCGGATGAGGGAGATCCTCAAGGCGCGCCGCATCCCCTTTCTCGACCTCGTCGTTGCGTTCAACGGCAGCAAGGACATCAGGCGAAGGCGCCGGGAATTCCTGTCTGTCGACAACTTGCATTGGAACGGTCAGGGGAGCGCCTTCGTGGCGCAGGAGGTCTACCGCTTCCTGCGCAAGAGGGGATTCGTCCGTCCCCCGAAGGAACGTCAATCGGGTGCTCCGAAAATTTTTAGGTAGCTTTCTGTCCCGTCGTTAATGCGTTCGGCGCCTGCAAAGCGCCGAACCGGGCCGGCCCCCTCGGAGGGGCCGGCCCGGACGTTTGGGCGGCCTTGTCTTTGCCGAGCGCGCCGCAAGCGGCGCGCGGTCCAGGCCCAGGGCCGTCCGCGCCGGAACGCCAGACCGGCGGCTAGGCCGCCCAGGATGATGTTCGGGGACCAATCCCTCAATGGTGACGGCGTGGAAGAACACGTCCTGCGGTCGAGAATCACCCATCATTGTCGCGGTCTCCTTGTGAGAAGTTTTCGCCGAGATAATTCTACGAATCGGCGGGCCCAATAAACGGCGCAATGCGACAAAACCTCCGACGGGGATCCCAATAAAACATCCCGGGGCTGTCCCAGGAGGACCTCGAGAGATCCGGGACGGAGATTCTCGGACTCTCCGTCGGGGGTTTTGTCGCATCCCCCTCGGACTGCCTGCAAGGCGCTCGGCGATCGGACGGGAGCAAGGCCCTGCTTTGTCAGCAACCTGCTAGCGGCCGACGGCGCGCAGCTTCAGCCGGCACTTCAGGGAGACTTTCGCCTCCTGCTTGTGCAGGCAGTCGAGATGCGCGTTCCTGGGAGCCTCCTTGCAGAGAGCAGGGACCTCCTCGGCGCACGCGACTTCCATGGCGGAGAACGCCTGCAGGCGCCGGAGTATCTGGCGGCATGCCTGTGAGCGCAACTCGTCCATGTGCTGCTCGAGACAGTCCCTCGCTTTCTGCCGGGCATTCTTCGCCTCGCTGGTGGCCATGCCCGAGTATTTCCGCTCTTCCTTGTGCTCCTTCGGGCAGAATCTAAGCATGTCCGGGGCGCATAGATCCTCCTGGTGGGGAGACCCTCCTATCTTTTTCAGGCAGGCGAAGGAGATATCGTCTATGTGCTGGTAGAAACAGTGCACGGATTCCTTGCCGAAGAAGCTGGAACCCTTGCAGAGCTGCCTGAACGCATAGCAGGGATTCTGGGACATTTTTCTCTCTATATGCTGGGCGCATGCCGGAGCGGCCTCGGAGAGATGCGCGAGGATGCACTCGCGGAGGATCGCGTCGGGAGAGAGCGCGAAGCACTTGGCGCGGATCAGGTCACGGCAGGGGTTCAGGGGGTCGTCGCTCATCGCGGAGCGGCAGGGCGCGGAGAGCCGTCCCCAGCTATCGGCCAGGCATTGCCTCGGAGCGGGGCAGCCCGGCGGACAGTGCTGGGAGAGGTCCTTCTGGCATGCCTCAGGGATAGGCGAGGCGGGCATGGGCGGGGTGGGCGCGGCCTGTCCGGCCATGGCCGAGCCAGACAGGCTCAAGAGAGCCGCCATGAGGAAGACCGCCTGTCGGGCAAAGCTCTGGCGCATAAAGTCCCTCCGTATCGTTTCCACCAACATACTATATTATAGCGCGCATGCGCCGCCGCCCCCCCCCCGCTCTCCCGGGCTGCGGGAAGTCCGAGCGATGAGTCCGCGGGAGCAAAGTGGTATCATGACGGTACGGCCGCCGGCACCGGGGCCGGGTGAGGACCGCTTGGACTGCGCCTATTCGTGCGGATGGGACATCGTGCACGCCTGCGGCTACCGGTGCCCCTACTGCTTCTTCATCCCTTCCTGGACCACCCATCTGGAGGAGACCAGCCGGAGGCATCTCGCCTGCTCCAAGGAGGACTGGGTCGGCTTCTGGGGCCGGTGCTTCGACCAACTGGGGCGCTTCCGCATCGAGATCGCGGGCGGCGAGCCGTTCTGCCATCCTGACCTGGCCGCCATCGTGAGCGCCGTCTCGCGGCGGCACCATGTCCTGCTGGTGACCAGCCTGCCGACGGACACGCGGGCGGTCCTGGACGGCTTCGA
>JACRDS010000104.1 GCA_016212825.1 Elusimicrobiota bacterium
AGGCGATGGTGAAGCCCCGCACTGCGTCCAAGATGACGTCGCCGTGGACGACCGGGATCTGCCCGCGCTCGAGCAGGGCCGCGATGTTGCAGATGTCGAGGCGGCGCACGACGCCGTCTTGCGCCTCGGCCACGGCGAAGGGCGAGACCGTGACCGGGAAGAGCCCCCCCCGGTTGCAGTGCCTGATGTACAAGGCGTTCATCTCCGTCCTGGACTCGCGGATCCTGTAGTGGCCTTCCCAGCCGTGCCTCGGGTGGATCCCGTCTCCCGCGGCGTACCTCTTGGCGAGGATGTGGCCGTAGGAGCCGGCGCCGTGGCCCAGGACGAGGTGGATGCGCTCGCCCCGGCGCGCGGCCGCGTCGAGGGCCCGGCGTATGGCGCGGGCCGCGGCCGCGATGCGCGCGCCGTCGAGGCTGCCCCGGACGCGCTTGTCCGTGATGAAGGAGCCGCCGAGCTTGACGAAGACGCTAGCGTGCCGCAAGGATGACCTCCTGGCCTTCGACCTTCACTTGCGCGCCGTCGGTCAGCGCTGAAAGGTCGACGCCGTCCACGCAGGGGATGGCGCCGATGATGGCGCCCACGGCCACGATGGTGTCGCACTCGGCCAGGACCATGGCCGCCGGTGCCTTGCCGGTCTTGCGCAGGGCGTAGAGGATGTAGGAGCCGACCGTGCTGCCCTTGGCGCGCGGGAAGACCAGGACGCGGCCCTTGACGCATTTCCCATCGAGAGGATGGCCGGCTTCCCGGTAGACGCCGGTCTTGGGGTCGAGGTGTCCGAAGAGGCCCAGCGGGACGTCGGACTTGAGGACCCGGCCCGCGGCCCTGCCGTCGCAGATGACCCGCCCTTTCATCGGGCGCTCCATTCGCCCCGCAGGGCGGCGGCGACGTTCTGCTCCAGGGAGCCGAAATAAACGCCGGCACCATGATGGGACGGCAGGTAGAAGGCGGCTTTGGCGGAATCCGTGGCCAAGGTATGGATGCCGAGCTCCTTGAGGGGCGCCACCACCATGCAGGTGTCCGCCACCAAGGTCGCGCCGCAGCGGCCCAGCGACGCCGCCACCCCGGTCTGCTCCGCGTGCCGGCGCACCTCCTCGGCCGTGAAGATCCAGAATGGGACCTTGGCCTTCTTCCAGTTGAGCAGGCGCAGGATGCGCGTCAGGTCCTCGGGCGAGGCGTGCGGGCAGCCCACCGCCACCAGGTCGAGCCTGCCGCTGCCGCGGTTGAGGGCCGCGCGCCCTTCGTCGAGGCTCCTGATGACGCTCTTCTGTCCGGCCGCCTTGGCCAGTTTGGAGCCCTGCGCCGCGGCTTCCGGGGTCACGCAGGCGAGATGGTACAGCCCGACGGAGCCCGAGGCGGCCATGCCCGCGCCCAGGGCCTTGAGCCAGGTCAGCCGCTCGGATCCGGGGGGAGGCACGACGCCCGTGAGGTACGGGATCCCCCCGCCCTTGTCCGACGCGAGCAGGCGGCCGACGAGATAGCCCAGGGCGCCCGCGTCCGCCGCGGCCGGGACCGGGCACTTCACCTCCACGACGCGGGTCGGCCGGCGCCCCTCGTCCGTGTGCAGGCCGTGGCGGGGCGTGACCCCGGTCAGAGCCGCGGCGATGGCCGAGGGCCCCCCCTCGCGGTTGGTGCGCGCGCCCAGCACCGAGTTGGCGAAGCACACGGCCGAGGACTCGGCCCAGGCCACGTGCTCGCCGAGCTTGGGCGTGACGCCCACGTGGTAGGGCGTGCAGGTCAAGGACGGCCGGATGCCCAGCGCCTCCAGGGCCTTGATGACCCGCTCCTGCTTCCTGACGAAGGCTGCGGTGAAGCCCAGGCTCTTCCAGATGCGGCGGTCCGAGCCGCCCGGATTCATGGCGGCCGGGACCACGGCTTTCGAGCCCATGGCCGCCCACTCCTCGAGGAAGGCCAGGCCGTGCTCGCCGATGTTGTTGTAGCTCACGCCCGAGACCTGCACCGAGCCGACCGGGACCATGTCCCGGGCGCCGTGGATGCGGCCCAAGGCCTCCAGGATCTCTATGGCCTTGGCCGCGCCCTTGCCTTTCTTCATCCCGCTACTTTCTGGAACAGGGCCAGGGGCGCGTCCTTGACCGTGGCGTCGAGGCCCAGCTTGGCGCTGCGGCTCTTGCCCCCCTCCACGTGCCGCGCCGACGGGTCCAGGGAGCTTGCCGGCTGGTCCTTGAGCAGCAGCGTGTCGGTGTCGGCCTGGAAGCGCGTGGCCAGGGCCCACTCCAGCTCGGCCGGGTCCGAGATGTCCACGTCCGAGTCCACCACCACGCAGTGCTTCAGCGAGCGGTGCGCCCGGAAGGCCGCCTCCAGGGCCCGGCGGCCGTCCTCCGGCCGCCTCTTGTCGATCTTCACCGCTGCGTGCAGCCAGGAGGCTCCGCCCGGCGTGATGCGCACGTCGAGGCAGCGGCAGACCTTGCCGGCCTCCCGGTAGATGTCGAGCTCCTTGGGGATGCCCATCAGGGTCTTGTGGTCGGCGCGGCCCGGGACGATGGTGTAATGGACCGGGTCTTTTCGGCAGGCCACGCGGGTGACCTCGAATAAGGGCTGCTGGCGCACGAAGTCCATGGTGCCGGTGATGTCCACGAACGGCCCCTCGGCCCCCTTCTCGCCGGTGAAGCGCCCTTCGATGACCATCTCGCAGTCCGCCGGGACCTCGAGGTCCACGGTCTTGCAGCGCTGCAGGCGGACCGGGCCGAGCCTGGCCGCCAGGTCGAGCTCGCTGACGTCCGGCGCCGGCGAGAGGGCGGCGGCGAAAAGCACGTGCATGGGCGCGCTGACGCAGACCGCGGCCTCGGCCTTGCCGCCCAGGTGCTTGAGGGCCGTGTCCGTGCCGCGGTTCTCCACCACGCGCACCGTGCCGCGCTGCGGCGAGACCATCATGAGGCGGTGGTAGGAGGCGTTGACGCCGAACTCCGGGTCCTTGAGTATCCAGACCCCCGCGGTCAGGTACGGCCCGCCGTCGCCTCTGTAGTAGGTGAGGAAGGGGAGCCTGCCCCAGTCCCGGCGGGGTACCTCGACCTCTCCGTAGACCTTCCCGGTGCTCTTGGGGCGCGCCGGCCTGCGCAGGAGGGCTTCCAGCTCGGGCAGGAAGCGGTCCGGCCGCACCCCCAGCCGCTCGGCCAGCGTGTCGCGGTCCGGCAGGATGTTGGCCAGCACCCGGGAACCGCCCGCGTCGGCCAGGAGGATAGGCTCAGGTTCGGCCCGGCGGATGAGCGCCGCCGACTCCAGGAAGAGTCTCGCCTTCTTCCTGACCGGGCGCAGCCGCGCCGCCAGCGAACGCAGGTCCAATCTCATCTCTCTCCCCAGCGGCGCATGAGCCTGTGCTCCACGCCGAGCAGGTCCAGGATCTTGGCCACGAAGAAGTCCGTCATGTCGGCCACGGTCTTGGGCCCGTGATAGTAGGCGGCGCAGGGCGGCATGATGATCGCGCCGCCCAGCTTCAACTGGGCCATGTTCGAGAGCGCCGCCAGAGAGAGCGGGGTCTCCCTGGGGACCACGACCAGCTTCTTGCCGGTGCGCAGCATGCCGTCGGCGGCGCGGGTCAGGAGGTTGTTCGCGTAGCCCGAGGCCAGGGCGGAGAGGGACTTGACCGAGCAGGGCGCCACCACCATGGCGTCGACTAGGAAGGAGGTGCTGTTGAGCGGCGAGGCCGAGTCGCCCTCCGAGTGGACCTTCGCGCCCTTGGGGAAGCGGTAGGACTTGCCCATCTCGTGGCGGATGACCTCGCGGGCCGCGTCCGTCACGATGACGTGGACCTCCCGGCCCGCGGCCAGGAGCTCCTCGACCGTGCGCAGGCCGATGACGACCCCGGAGGCGCCGGATATGCCGACCACGATCCGTTCAGTCCTGGGCACTGTCGCTGACCTCCGTCACGAATGTCGCGGCGGCTCCGGCCGCCTTGAGCGCTTTCTCCGCGCGTTCGGCGCCGGCCGCATCGCCACACAGCGCGGCCATGCAGCCGCCCCGGCCCGCGCCGCTGAGCTTGGCGCCCAGGGCCCCTGCCGAGCGCGCCGCGTCCACCAGGACGTCGAGCTCGCGCGAGGACACGCCCAGGTCATCGAGCAGCTCCTGGTTGCGGTCCATGAGCCGGCCCAGCTCCTGCCAGCGCCCGGCCTGGAAGGCCTCGGCGCCGGGGCCGGAAAGGACGCCGATGTCCCGGAAGAGGGCGTCGTAGCGCGCCGGGTCCTTGCCCCGGGCCCGGGCGACCTCGGCCACGATCTCCGAGGTGCGGTGCCGGCGGCCCGTGTGTCCGACCACGAGGAAGCCCCGGCTGCGGGGCGCCTTCAGGAAGCGCGCCGGCTCCCCGCGCTTGAAGAGGATGGGCCGCCCCAGGGCGATGACCGTGTTGTCGATGCCGCTGGGCGTGCCGTGGTGCAGCTTCTCGATCTCGTAGACCAGCTCCGAGATGACCTGCGGGGTGTGAGGGACGCTGAAGTAGCTGAAGATGGCCCGGAACGCGGCGGCCGCGACCGCGGTCCCACTGCCCAGCCCGCAGCCCGCGGGTATGCTCGAGCGCACCGAGAGCTTCCAGCCCTGGGCCGGGACCGCGGCGGACCGCTTGACCGCCGCCCGGATGGCCCGGGCGAAGGGTTCGGCTTCCGGCGGCGCCGGGGACGCGCCGTCCCAGCGCACGCCTAGGTCCTTGAGCTCGACCGCCACGGACCGGCTGCGGGAGTCCTGGGCGACGGTGGCCCGGGCCCGGGGGTCCTTCAGAGGGACCGCGAGCGCGGTCTGGCCGTAGACCACGGCGTGTTCCCCCAGGAGGATGAGCTTGGAGGAGGCCTCGGCGGATTCGCGGCGCAAGGGCTATTGACCGTTGTCGGGCGTTTCCTGCTTGTGGGCGATCATCTTCTTGAGGATCTCCTTGGCCCGGTCGAAGCGGATGCGGCCTTCCTGGATCATCTGGTTGGCCACCGCGATGGCCATGTCGCCGATGGCTCCGGCCGAGTAGGCCACGTTGCGGGCGTGCAGGGTCATGTGGCCCTCCTGTATCCCCTCGGTGACCAGGGCCTTGAGCGCGGCCATGTTCTGCACCAGGCCCACGGTGGCCACCACCTCGGCCAGTTCGCGGCGCGAGGGCATGCCCATCAGGCGCAGCAGGAGCTCGACTCCGGTGTGCAGCTTGGAGACTCCGCCCACCACTCCGACCGCGATGGGCAGCTCGATCTCGCCGATGAGCTTGCCGCCCTCCATGCGGTACTTGGTGAGCGAGCGGTAGCGCCCGGTCTTGGCCGCGTAGGCGTGCACGCCCGCCTCCACGGCGCGCCAGTCGTTGCCCGTGGCGATGAGCACCGCGTCGACGCCGTTCATGATGCCCTTGTTGTGGGTCGCGGCGCGGTAGGGGTCGGCGTCCGCGAAATGGTAGGCCTTGACCATGCGCTGAGCCACGGTCATGCCGTCATAGGTCTTGCTTTTGAGGCAGGCCGGGTCGAGCTCCACGCGCGCCCGCACCAAAGACTTGTCGCAGAGGTTGGAGATGATCTGGCAGACCACCTCGGCCTTGGCGATCTCGCCCAGGACCGGGCCCAAAGTCTCGACCATGGTGTTGACCGCGTTGGCGCCCATGGCGTCGACCACGTCTACGGCCAGGTGCGCCACGAGCATGACGCCGCTCTCGGTCTCCAGGCGCCGCGTGTAGAGGTCCTTGGCCCCGCCGCCCAGGCTGACCAAGGTCTTGTCCTGCTTGTTGGCCAGGTTGAGCAGGCGCTCCTTGGCTTCGGCGATGTCCTTGACCGCCTGGTCCGGGTCGTGCGGGTTGACCAGCTGGACCTGGCCCTCCATGACCGCGTGCGAGGCGTTGGCCGTGAGCTTGCCGTTCTCGCGGATGAGCTTGGCCAGGTTGCTGCAGGCGGCCACGATGGAGGTCTCCTCCACGGCCATGGGGATGACGTAGTCCTTGTCGTTGATGCGGAAGTTGACGGCCACGCCCAGGGGCAGGCCGAAGACGCCGA
>JACRDS010000102.1 GCA_016212825.1 Elusimicrobiota bacterium
CGCCGTGGGCCAGAGCGGCTGGCCGTTCCTGGCCGCCGAGGCCGCGGCCATGGTCGTGGACCTCGCGGCCATCTCCTCGGCCGAAGCCCAGGGCCTGTTCCAGGTCCAGAAGGACAAGAAGTCCTTCGCCCTCGTCTTCCTGCGGCCCGCGTCCCAGCTCTTCCCGGAGCGCGCCGCGCCCCTGCGCGAGCTCTCCTGGCCGCTGCCCGCCGGCTTCGCCGAGGCCGTGCGCGAGACCCAGCGCCCCATCGTGTTCCTCGCCGACCGCGGCCTGCACATGGCCGGCGCCCTGCCCGCCGCCCTGAAGGAAGCCGGGATGGACTGCGCCGTCCTCGACTCTCCGCAGAAGCTCCCGGACTTCCTCCTCGCCCAGGCCAAGCCCGGCGGACGGGAGCCCGGCTGGCTCGGCCGTCTCCTCGGGAAGAAGGATTCGGCCGGCAAGGCCCGGCCGCCGCGCGTGGCCGTGGTGCTCTGCCCCGGGGACTGGGCCCAGGCCGAGGGCTGGGACAAGCGGGTCCGCAAGACCGTCCCGGAGGCTGTCTGCTACCGGGTCACCAGCGAGGACCCGGTGCCCAGGGCCGCGCAGGCCGTGCGCGCGGGTTCGCCCGTGTTCCTGTCCCGTGAAGACCCCCGCCTGGCGGCCGCGGTCCTGGAAGGCGTCAGCGACGACGCCGGCGCTCCTTCCCCGAGCAAGGTGCCGATCCTCCTGCTGGACGGGGACCGGGAGACCCTCTCCAAGCTGGCCCGCCCCCTGCTCGCCGCGGGCTACCACGTGGAGACGGCGACCGACTGCCCGGAGGCGCTCAAGCTCGCGGGCCGGCAGGGCGCGTTCCACGTGGCGGTGCTGGGCATGAACTTCGCCTACTCCTATACCTACGCCAAGGACGCCGTCACCCAGCTGGCCCAGCATCTGCGCCAGGGAGACCCCGACCTGAGGATCATCTTCCTGATGGACGTCTATCCTCTGGAGCGCGCCCTGCGCGAGATGAGCCGGGCCCTGGAGCTGGGAGCCGACGACGCCCTCCTCAAGCCCCCGGACCAGGCGCGCCTGCTGGCCGCGGTGGAGCGCGCCAGCCGCCGCCGCAGCGCCGCGGCCGCCGTGGCCTCCCCGGCCCCGCCCTCGGCGCCGGCCGCGACCGCCGCGGACAAGGACGAGAACGTGGTCGCGGACCGCTACGACCTGGTCTTCCAGGTAGGCGAGGGCGGCATGGGCGTGGTCTACATGGCCTCGGACCGCAAGCTCGGCCGCAAGGTCGCCATCAAGAGGATGCGCCAGGAGATCAAGGTCCGCGCCGACCAGCGGGAGAAGTTCATCCAGGAGGCCCGGATCATCTCCCGCCTGAGCCACCCCTACATCGTAGGCCTCCACGAGATCGTGGAGGACGCCGAGGACCTCTATCTCGTGCTCGACTATGTGGACGGCATGCCGCTCTCGCAGCTCGTCAGCACCCGCGGCCGGCTCTCCTTCGTCGAGAGCCGCAACATCATGGGCTGCCTCTGCCAGGCCATCGACTACGCCCACGGCAAGCACGTCCTGCACCGCGACCTCAAGCCCGCCAACGTCATGATCGACAACTCGGGCTACGTCAAGGTCATGGACTTCGGGCTGGCCTGGGAGATGAAGGCCACCGTGTCCATGCTGACCCAGAAGGAGGCCGCCGGGACCTTGGCCTACATGGCGCCGGAGCAGCATCTGGGCCAGTGCGGGAAGGCCTCGGACATATACGCTCTGGGGATCTGTCTCTACGAGATGCTCACCGGGGAGCTGCCCTTCAAGGGGCCGGACTACCTGGCGCAGAAGGAGAGGCTCTGGTGCCAGCCGCCCCACAAGCTGGTCCCGGAGCTCCCGGCCGCCTTGGAGTACGTGGTGGCCGCGGTGCTCGCTCCGGACCCCCGGCAGAGGACGGCCTCCGCGGGCGACCTCTACAAGGCCCTCTGCGGGATCGCCGCCTAGGCGGCTTCCGGCGCGGCGGCGGCCGGAGCCCGGGCGTCCATGCGGTCCGTGATGTGCCGGAAGGCCATCAGCAGGATGAAGCCGGCCACGCCCACGGCGGTGTAGACGTACCAGATGTAGTGGGCGTGCGCGTAGTAGGCGGCGCGCTCGAGCTCGCCGAGGCCCTGCGGCAGCGTAGCCGGGTCCGGGCACCACTTCTCCAGGAGCATGCCGGAGAGGATGAAGCCGAAGAGCCAGCCGAAGGCGGAGTTGAGGTGCGCGTAGCCCATGTAGAGGCCGGTCTCTCCGGGAGGCGCCTGCCTGGAGGCGTACTCCAGGTAGCGCGGCGAGAGGAAGCACTCGGCCAGGCCCTGGAAGAAGATGCCGATCATCATCATGAGGATGATGGTGTTGACCGCGGTGAAGCCGAGGGAGACTTCCTTGGTCCCGATCATAGGCGCCAGGGCCACGCACAGGGCGGAGAGCGGGATGATGAGAAAGGAGACGCCGATCGAGCTGATGGGCCGCCAGCGGCGCACCATCTGCGTGATGGGGATCACCAGCAGGATGACCACGAAGGGGTTGACGTTGGCGATCCAGCCGGGCTTGGAGGAGAGCCCCACCATGCGGAAGAGGTACTTGGGCATGGTGGCGTAGAGCTGGCCCTGGATGGCCCAGAAGAAGCCCGTGATGATGATGAGGCACAGGAAGCGCCAGTTGGACAGCGCCCGGCCCAGGCCGCGGGCCAGTTCGCCGACGCTCTTGGGCGGGGCTTTGGCGTCCCCTTCCACGTCCTTATAGGCGAACAGGGCGAAGAGCAGGGCGATGAAGGCCATGGCCGCGGAGTAGAGGTTGACGAACTGCAGCTCCCAGCCCGGGCCGCTGGGATTGCCCAGGAGCCTTTGCAGGAAGCCCACCAGGCCCGTGCCGTCCGAGGCCGCGAAGGCCTGGCGGATGGGGTCCACGAAGCTCTTCCCTGAGAAGGCGCCGATGTTGACCGCCCAGTAGAACAAAGAGAAGGCCCGGGCCCGGTTGGTCTCGTCGGAGCATTTGGCCGTGGTGCCGGACACCACCGGCTTGACGATGCCCGCGCCGCAGACGATGATGGCCAGAGCGAGTATGGCGGAGGGCTTGGTGGGGAAGGCGCCCAGCACCGCGTAGCCGACCGTGAGCAGGAAGAAGGCGGCGCAGAGCGCCTTCTTGAAGCCGATGCGGTCCGCCAGCGTGCCCATGAAGGTGGGCATGAGGTAGAGCACGAAGGAGAACACGCCCGTGACCACCCCGGTCTCGCGGTCCGTGAAGCCGATGCGCGTGGTCAGGTACACGGCCAGGAAGATGAAGCAGCCGTAGTAGGCGGCGCGCTCGAAGAGCTCGATGAGGTTGGCGAACCAGAAGGTGCGCGGGAAGCGCCAGGTGGTCTTTTCCATGGTGGAGGGTATTATATACCATCCCTGTCGGGACATGGACATCCTGATGGTCGTTGAGGCGGCGAGCGCGGGCGTGGGCCGCCATGTCGTGGACCTCGCCTTGGGGCTGGTTCGGGGCGGACACAAGCTGGGGCTGGTCTATTCCCCCCTGCGCATGGACGCGGCCTTCGGCCGCGGCCTCGACGAGCTGGCCCGGCTCGGAGCCGCCGCAGCCTCCGTGCCGATGCGCCGCGCCCCGCATCCTTCAGACCTCTCCGCGGCGCTCGCCATCCGCCGCATCCTCCGCGCGCGAGGCCCCTTCGACGTGATCCATGGACACAGCTCCAAGGGCGGCGCGCTGGCCCGGCTGGCGGCCGCGGGCCTGCCTGGAGCGCGGGTCTACACGCCGCACGCCATGTTCACCATGGATGAGTCGCTTCCGGCCGCGGCGCGCTGGACCTTCAGGGCCGCCGAGCGCGCCCTGGACCGCGTCGGCCACGGCGTCATCCTCGTATCCGACGAGGAGAAACGGCACGCCCTCGGCTGCGGACTCGCGCCGGAGAAGCTCTTCGTCGTACCCAACGGCGTGGACCCGGCCCCGGCGGCCCCCCGCGAGCCCATGCGCCGGCGCTTCGGCCTGAGCGCCGAGCAGGTCTGCGTCGGCTTCACCGGCCGCTTCGCCCGGCAGAAGGCGCCCGCGGACCTGCTGCGGGCCTTCGCGCTCCTGGCCCCGCAGGCGCCGCAGGCCCGGCTGGCCATGGTCGGGGAGGGGCCGCTGGGTCCGTCCCTGCGCGAAGAGGCCCGCCGGCTCGGGCTCGGCGGGAAGGTCCTCTGGGCCGGAATCCTGGACGGCCGGGAAGCGGCCGCGGCTTTCGACGTCTTCGCCCTGCCCAGCCGCTACGAGGGGCTCTCCTACGCCCTGCTGGAGGGCATGGCCGCGGGCCTGCCCGTGGCCATGACCCAGGTGGGCGGCGCAGGCTCCGTGGTAAGGGACGGCCAGGAAGGCCTGGTGGTGCCGGTCGGCAGCCCCGAGGCCATGGCCGACGCTCTCCTGAGACTCGTGCTGGACGCGGGATTGCGCCGCCGCCTGGGCGAGGCCGCCCGCGTCCGGGTGCGCGAGTTCAGCGTGGAGAAGATGGCCTCCCGCACGCTCGACGTCTACGGAGTCCTGCTCGGACGGCTCCGCGGCTGAAAGGCCCTATCTGCCGAAGAGCCCGGGCAGCGCCTCGCGCAGAGCCTGGCGCATCTGCAGCAGCTGCTCCTGGATCTGCTTCTGGAGCTTGTTGTGCAGGGCCATGAACTTCGCCAGGCGGTAGTACTGGGCCAAGGCCACCAAGCCGACACCGATGGTCAGGACCGGCTGGATGAGGTAAGCCGCGGCCGAGAGCACCGTCAGCAGGACGCCCTTGAGCCCGGCGTCCATCATCTTGGCGAAGGCCTCGCGGTCGAGCTCCATGAGCCTCTCGGCGGCCTCCCCCCGGCTGGTCACCGTGGGCAGGATGCTGCGCCAGGCCATGGGCGGGGCGGCCAGACGGACGCCCGCGCCTGCGAGCCCCTGGGTGACCCAGCTGGCCGCGCGCCGGACCATGGAGACCAATCCGGGCTTCTGGGGCAGGGCCACGCCATGGGCCGCGGCCGCGGCGCGAATCTCGGCCTCGTGCGGCATGACGCCGCTGCCGTCCATGTCGTTGAGGAGCACCTGGGCCATGGCCGACGGGATGTCCGCGGCCTTGGCGAGGATGGTGGGGACGACCAGGGACTCGGCCAAAGCGGCGCCGGCGGCGGCGCCGAACTTGGCCATCAGGGACTTGCGCAGCTTCCAGGCGAAGCCGCCCCAGGCCTGGCCCTGGTCGTGCACCTCGTCGGAGTCGCTGTACTGGTAGGTGTTCTCGCCGTGGCGGATGTAGTCCACGCCGTTGCGCGGCTTCTTGAGGAAGCCCTCGCCGATGATGGGGTTGTTGAGGATGTACATGGAGAAGATGTCGCCCCAGCCCTCGGAGAGGCCGCCGTTGACGATGCCGCCCAGCATGTCGTCGATGAAGTGGCCGTACTCGTGCATGACCACCGTGTCATAGGCCGAGTTGACGCAGTTCTCGCTGGACTTGAAGAAGTTCAGGCTCGGCGCGTAGGGCGTGTAGTAGGCGTTGCACTCGTCGTCGATGTTGACGTTGACCGCGATGGCCTTGTCGAGCCGCGCGTCGTTGAGGCCGCGGGTCTTGGCCCAGTCGTGCACCAAGGTGGTGAGCAGGTAGCCGTTGACCTGGGCGATGGCCTCCTCGGTCATGCCCGCGGGGTTGAAGGTCAGGGTATTGTCCGTCCCCGGCTTGAGCGTTCCATTGAGGACCAAGTCGTCGGCTCCGGAGTTGCTGACCTGGGCCCAGAGGCCGCTCAGGTAAGCCTGGAAGGTCGAGTCCTCGGACCCGGCCGGGGCGATGAAGCGGCCATCCGCGTCGGTGAAGACGTTGACTCCGCCCAGGCGCACGCGCAGGTCGGGGAGCGCACGGTCGGCCAGCGGGGAATCCGGCTTGGTCGGTCCCTTGACCGTGGTGTGGCCCAGGACCCGTCCTGTCGTATCCTGCGCCACGGCTCCCGCGCGCGGGTCCCAGGCGAAGGCCTCGCCCGTGGCCACGTCCACCGCGACCATGGCCGGCAGGCCCACGACCTTATAGAGGTTGGCCGTGTGCCAGGCATCCTGGGAGTAGATGATCTTGCGCTCGATGAACTGCAGTTCCAGGCCGAACAGCTGGGCCAGCGGGCCGAGCCGCGCCATGGCCTTGTCCTTGAGCTGGTCGTCCGGGAAACGCGGCGCGGTGTCCACAGGCGTGTTCGGATAGAGCCTGGCCATGGCCGCCATCACCACGGGACGGCCCTTGAGGACCTTGATGGTGAAGGAGAGGGCGGAGCCGTGCATCTCGATGCCGTCCTTCGTCTGCCGGAAATAGGCGTAGACCGTGTCGGTCTGGTGCCCGACGCCGGGCACGCGCCGGACATGGATGGTCTTGAGCTCGGAGCTGGGCACCCCGAAGCGGGCCGGATCGTTGTCGACCATCTCGCGCAGGGCGCGCTCGATGTCGGCCTCGTTGGCCGCGTCGGCCTTCAGCACCGTGTGGCCGGCGGAGAAGATGCCGCCCAGGCCGCGGGTGCCGGGCACCGCGAAGTTCTCGATGACGATGCCCGAGACCTTGCGCGGGTCCGGGGAGGCGGGAGGCTGGTCGAGGACCAGCCCGGCGAGTTCCTTCGGCGTCGAGTGGGGCAGGATGCCCGCGACGGCGCCCGGCGCCGGGACGGAGTTGTCGAAGACGCGGCCGAAGCCGAGCTTGGCGCGCACCGCGTCGCCGATGCGCCCGAGGAGGCTGCGGCGCTGGACCGGGGCCGCCTGCTCCTGGACCTCGGCGGCCAGGGCGGAGAGGACCGAGCCGGGGGCGCCCGCGGGCGCGGCCAGGACCGGGCTCTGCGCCAGGACTGACGGCACGGCCGCCGGCGTCTCGGCCGACGGGGCGGACAGCGGGGCGGCGGCCGCGACGCCGGCCGAGGGGATCGGGCTCTGCGGCAGGGACAGGGCGCCGCTCAGGCGCAGCCCGTTGGCGGCGGAAAGGGAGGAGCCGGAGCCGAGGCTCGTGGATATCGCGCCGCCCGGCAGGACCATGGCGCCCGCGGGCGCGGCGGCCTGTCCGGTCTGGACGCGCGCCGCGACGGCGGCGCGAACCGGCAGGGGCAGGGAGGAAGATACGAGGCAGAGGGAGATGAGGGCGGCGGAGGCCTTGGTGATCCTTTTCATAGGCTAGATTCTACCTCAGGCCCGCGCCGGCTCCTTGAGTCCTTGGGGAAGGCGGGAGCCGATAGTCGGCCCACGCCATTCTGGGACTTCGGGCCGACGCGGGGCCCACCCCGAGGCCCACCTCCATCCCTTGACGCCCCTTTTCCCCCTCGCTATACTGCAGGCATGCTGCAGTTCATCGCCGCCGGGCCGTTCTCCTTCGTCCGCGAGGGTGACCCGCCGCGCTGGTGCCTGCGCGAAGGGGACGCCGGAAAGAGGGCCCTGCC
>JACRDS010000005.1 GCA_016212825.1 Elusimicrobiota bacterium
GCGCCGCTCCTGTCTATCACATAGACGTCGCGCCCCGGGCCCCGGATGCCGAAGGTCTCGTGGAACGTCTTGATCACCTCGACCCTCTGCTGAGCCGCCGCCGCGATGCCCGAGAAATTCTCCTCAGCGGCGGCCCCGGAGATCTCCGATTCCGGGACATCGTTGAGGTAGATGCCGTAGACATCCGCGCCGTCCCTGTTCTTCGCGATGACGCTGTTGAGGATGCCCAGCATGTTCCTGCAGTAGCCGCAGTTCGAGATCCAGAAGCCCACCACCGCAGGCTTGTCCAGACTCGCCAGAGAGTGGCTGTTGCCCTGCAGGTCCTTGAATTCCACGGCCGGCGCTCGAGGAGAGGAGGAGCCGCCCCCCGGAGACTCGCAGGCCAGCGCGCCCAAGGCGGCGATCAGGAGGATAACGGCATATCGCATGCCCCATTATACAGGTATTTGGGGCGTTGCGGTTCAGAGCGGCAGGGAGCCGAGGACCTTGAGCACGCGGCGGGCCAGGGAGAACTGGGCCGCGGCGAAGCGGTCCACGCCCTGCTGGAGACGGGCCTGGGCCGCCCCCAGGCGCGCCTGGGTCGGCTCGTCGCCCCACTTCACCTCCAGCAGGTCGTCGAGGCCGTGGACCCAGATGACGATGCCGGAAAGCAGGCGGGAGAACTCGCGGCGCAAGGCCCGCTTCTCATCGGGCGACATGGCCCCCGGGACAGCAGGGTCCTCCAGGACCCCGACCATGGCCTCGGCCAGGTCCAGGGAGCCGGAGAGCTCCAGGAACCGCTCCGCCAGCTGCTCCTGGCTGGCGATGCAGGCGTCGTCCTTCCGAGGGCAGAGCTCGTCGCGCAAAGAGAGGAAATCCGCGCGGGCCAGCGCCGCCTGGCCGAGCGCGGTCTCCTTGAGGCGCAGGAACTCCTCGCGCGGGAAAGCCGCGGCCTGCGCGCTGCCCGCAGCCAGCAGCAGCAGGAGAGTCAGCCGTGCCTGCATGCAGACATGTTAGCAGGCCGGGCGCTCCCAAGCCTGGGCCTTCCGGCGCCAGGGCCGGCGCTTTATGGGCCACCCCGTTTGCCCCTTCGGCCCATGACCCGCAGGGGCGCGCAAGCGCGCGTCTAGGGGCGCACGCGGACCGTGCAGCCCTTCGGGTCGGCGCAGGACACGGTGAAGGCCTTGACCGCGTAGACGTCCTGGCCAGGCGCCTTCCAGACCGCGTCCTTGGCCGCGTTCTGGGGACGGTCCACCTGCACGTAAAGGTCGATCTGCCGGACAGGCCGGCGCACCTCGGCGGCCTGCCAGTCCAGGACCCGGCCCAGCGGGCCCTCCTCCGTGGCGGCGGTCACGGTGAGCCGGTCGTCGCGGCGCCGCAGATGGAAGGCGAGGCGTCTGGGGAGCTTCTTCCAGGTGAGCCTGTCCTGGTTGCTGCCGTTCCAGACCACGCCTTGCGGACAGCAGCGGCCCGCCGGAGAGAAGTAGGCCCAGGCCGTCGGACGTCCCTCCCCGGCGAACACAGTATCCAGGATGAACCGGCTGTAGCGGTCCGGGTCTCCCTTCCGGGCGGTGAAGCGGGAGCGCTCCAGGTCCAGCACCACCTGGGCGTCGAAGTCCCCGGCCAGCCGGGTCTTGCCCAGGGCCAGGCCGTGGATGTCGTAGTCCCAGCGCGCCGGCACCTGGGCGGGCTGGTCTATGAGAAAGAGCCCGTCTTCCTCGCGTGCCTCGTAGGCCGCCGCCTCCTCGTTGACGTAGTGCGCGATCATGTGGGCGCGCCGCGACGGGCTGTCCAGGATGTCGATGCGCGGGAACGGCTGGTCCATGCCGGGCAGGCCGTCCTCGCCCGGATCGAGCGGCCCGGCCGCGTCTGGGCCCGCGGCCGCGGGCCGGCGGTGGCGGGGGATTAGGAGGGCCGCCACGATCGCGGCCACGCCGAGCACGTGCAGGAGTATGAGTAAGCGCAAGCCCTTCTTCTGGGCTTGGTTCAGCGCAGCTCCCCCATGATCTCCTCGATGAGCTTGCCCACCATGGTCTCCAGGTGCATGGTCATGGAGTGCATCAGCACGATGGAGTTGGGGATGGCGTCCTGGCTCGCCTCCATGGGGACGTGCTGGAGGCGCTTGAAGAGGCGGGAGAAGGTCTCGTGCAGGGGCTGCAGGGCCGCGGTGATGGCCTGCGTCGAGGCCGCGGCGTCGGCCTTGTGCTGGAGCAGGTGCTTGCCCACCAGGTGCTTGCTCAGCTCCCGGCTGGTGGCGAAGACGCGCAGGTCGCGCAGCATCGGGCGGAAGCGGCTCCCCACGGGGCAGCCGCTGCAGAAGACCGCGATCTGCACGAAGGCCGCGCCCACCTTCTGGAGCGGCCATTTCACGGAGGTGGTCCGCTCCTCCGGGTCCATGGCGCTGGCGGTCACGATCTCGAAGGACTTGTGCTCGCGCAGGCACAGCAGCGTCTCCTCCAGGGAGAGCGCCGCCGGGCAGTAGCCGCCCACCTGGAGGGTGCAGCCGGGGCACTTGTGGAAGTCCAGCTTGGTCCACTCCGCCGGCATGGCGTTGGGGCGGGGCCGGTGGCGGCCGCTGCGGCTCATGTCGAGGAAGAGGGTCTCCACCTTGCCGTCGGCGAACTGCAGGGTCAGCTGCTGGTACCAGTTCTCGGGCTGGTTCATGGCCGGTCCTATATTATACCCGCTGCGAGACCGCTAAGCGACCGTCCTAAGGAAAAATAGGGATGTCCCTTATGGCGCGGCGCCCCGATAAGAGCAAAACTGCGGGTAGGGTGTCCAAGAAGAAGAGGGAGCCGGAGGGCCCCGTGAGCCGGGCCTGGATGTGGCTCGCCGCGGCCGGGCTGCTCGGGGCCCTGGCTCTGTCGTTCCGCCTTCCCTTCATCGCGGTGGCCGGCGTCGAGAACGGCGACTTCCTCTTCATGAGGTACCGCTTCTTCGACGAGTCCAGCGACCACCCCCGCCTCCAGCTGCTCCGCCGCCGGGAGAAGCTCGACGCGGTCGTGGCCCCGGGCCGGACCCAGTTCGAGAAGTTCGTGCTCCTGCGCAAGTGGGCGCGCGCCCAATGGGAGCCCGCCGGGAGCTTCCGCTACCCGCCTTGGGACGCCGTGGAGATCCTCGACCTCGCCCGGCGCGGCAACCGCGGCTTCTGCGCCCAGTACGCCGTCGTCTTCGTCCAGGCCTGCCTGTCTTTGGGGCTGCACGCCCGCTACGGCGAGCTCGGGCATTTCCTCGCCGAGGTCTGGTCGGACGAGCTCGGCCGCTGGGTGGTCATGGACCCCACCGGGGACGTGCACTACGAGAAGGACGGCAGGCCTCTGCGTGGTCGGGAGCTCGACGAGGCGGCCTGGCGCGGCCGGCCGGAGGGCATCGTCAAGGTCGGCTCCGACGGCCGAGTGACCCCGCTCGCCGCGGAGGAGCTCAAGGGCTGGCGCGGCTTCTCCATCGTGATGCGCAACAACCATCTCTCGCAGCCCGTCAGCATCCTGCGCGAAGGGCATCCGGTCCCCTTGACCAGGCAGGCCGACCCCCGCAGCTATCCCCTCATCAGCCGCGACGAGGTGGTCTGGAGCGCCGAGCTGCTGGCCTGGCGGCCTCCCGGCCGCGACGCCGCGGACCTGCCTAGGGACCGGACCATGACCGGAGACCCCGGCGACTTCCACAACGTCTACAACCAGTCCCTGATCTTCGTCGTGGAGAAGGACGCCCGGCAGGGCATGGTCAAGCTCAAGCTCCTGGCCGAGAATTCCCCCGGGCTGGAGAGCTTCCAGGTGGACACCGGAGCCCAGCGCTTCGAGCAGCCCCCGCCAGGCGACGTGGCCCTGCTGCTCAAGCCCGGCCGTAACCGCTTCTCGGCCCGCGTCAGGACCTCCTCCGGCTGGCTCGGTCCGCCCAGTTCCATCCGTCTCATCTACAAGCCCGCCTGGTCCTTCCGCATCTTGTAAAATCTCCGGGTGAGCGTCCTCCCCTCTGACCATGAGGCGCGCCAGGCGGCGCGCCGGCGGCTGGACCGCAACGTCGTGGTCGTGGCCGGAGCGGGCACGGGCAAGACCACGCTCCTGACCGACCGCATCCTGCTGAGCCTGCTCGGCCCGGAGCCCGCCCCGCCCATCACGTCCCTGGTGGCCCTGACCTTCACGGAGAAGGCCGCCGGCGAGATCCGCCTGCGCCTGGCCGAGCGCCTCCTCGAGCTCAGCGTTTTCCTGGGGCGGGGCCTCCTGGGCGGACCGGCCCGCGAGCGCGCCGGCGCCCTGCTGGAGGAGCTGGACTCCGGCTTCGGGAGGAGCGCCGAGGAGACGCGCGCCCGGGCGCGCGCGGCCCTGGAGGACCTGGACCGGGCCCAGATCGGGACCATCCACTCCTTCGCCGCCCACCTGCTGCGGCTCTACCCCCTGCAGGCCGGGGTGGACCCGGGGTTCCGGGTCGACGAAGGGCCTCTGGCCGAGGAGCTCTTCGAGACGCGCTGGGCCCAGTGGCTCGACCGGGAGCTGGGGGAGGTCGCCCCCCGCCGCCGGGAGTGGCTCGAGGTCCTGCGCCGGACGCAGCTCGAGGAGCTCGCGGAGCTCGCCCGCGGGCTGTGCTCCGAGCGGGTCGACCTCGCGGCCGCGGGGGAGCCCGACCCGGAGGCGGCGCGGCGGCTGCGCCGCCTGGCGGCCGCCCTGCGGGAGGCTCCGCGCGGCCAGCCCGAGGTCCGCCGCGGCAAGATCGCGGAGGCGCTCGCCGGCCTGGCCGGGCATCTCGATTCCCTCGCCGAGGCCGCGTCCGCGCCCGAGCCTCCCATCAGCCGGCCCGCCGTTGCCGACCTGCCTCAAGCCAAGTGGCCAGCGGCCTGGGACCAGTCGGGGGCCGCGGGCTACGAGAGCGCCCGGCGCATCGCGGAGGCGGCTTCGGCCGGGGGCGAGGCTCTTGTGCGCCGGGCCGCGCGGCTGCTCGTCCCCTTCGCGCGGGACTTCCGGAAGGAGTGCGCGCGCGCCGGGCTGATCTCCTTCGACGGGCTCCTGCTCAGGGCCCGGGACTTGGTGCGCGGCGACCTGTCCGCGCGCGAGGAGCTCAAGGCCAGGTACCGGCTCTTCCTGATCGACGAGTTCCAGGACACGGACCCCCTGCAGGGGGAGCTCATCCTCTTCCTGGCCGAGGAGCCCGGCGGCCGGGCCCGGACCTGGCGGGAGGTGCGGCCCGGCCCGGGCCGCCTCTTCATCGTGGGAGACCCCAAGCAGTCCATCTACCGCTTCCGGGGGGCGGACATCGCGGCCTATCAGGGGATCACGGACCAGCTGCTCCGGGACGGCGGCTCCCTGCTCTGCGAACTCCGTGCGAATTTCCGCAGCACCGCCGCCGTCCTCGGTCCTATCAACGGGATCTTCCCCCGGCTGATGTCCCTCAAGGAAGGCTCCCAGCCCGAGTACATCCCGGTCTCGGCGCACCAGGCCGGCGGCGCCGCCGCCCCGGCCTGGGAGCTGGCCGTCGTGGGGCTGGCAGCGGAAGGCGGAACGGCGCCCGACGCGCTGACCAGCCAGAAGACGCAGGCCGCCTGGATCGCGGCCCGGCTGGCGGCCGAGTGCGGGGGGGGCGGAGGGCGCCGCTTCAAGGACGCGGCGGTGCTCATGCGCACCTCCAGCGCCCTGGGACCTCTCCTGGACGCCTTCAAGTCCGCCGGCATCCCCTATGTCGTGGAGATGGAGCGGCTCTTCTACGACAGCCAGGAGATCATCGACCTCCTCAACCTCCTGCGCGCGCTCGACGACCCGGAGGACCGCCCCGCCCTGGCGGGGCTGCTGCGCTCGCCGCTCCTGGCGCTGGGCGACGAGGACCTGCTGCGCTGGGCCGCCGCCGGCCGTCCCGGCTACGGCGAGGCGCCGCCCGCGTCCTGGCCGGCGCCGCAGCGGCGGCGGGCGGGGAAGGTCTTCGCCGCGCTGCGCGCCCTGCGCGGCCGGGTCGGCCGCGCGCCTCTGGGCGAGTTCGTCGAGGCCGTCCTGCGCCAGACGCCCCTGCTGCCGGCCGCGGCCCGCGCTTATCATGGGCAGCAGACCATCTCCAACCTGCTGAAGTTCTCCCGCATGGCCGCGGCCGCCGCCGACGAGAGGGGCCTGACCCTCAAGGAGTTCGTCGCCGCCGCGGCCCGCGCCATGGAGGAGTCCCGGGCCGAGGGGGAGAGCCCTCTGGCCGACGAGCATCTCGACGCGGTGCGCGTGCTCTCCATCCACAAGGCCAAGGGCCTGGAGTTCCCCCTGGTCTTCCTCTACAACCTCACCGGGGGCAGCGCCCGGGGCGGGGACGGCGGGGCCGCGCTCACGGACTGGAGCACGGGGCGCACCGGCCTGCGCCTGGCGGGCGGCGGCGCCTGCGGCGCGGCGCGCGCCCTCAGCGAGGACCGCGAGCGCCGGCGGCGGCAGGACGAGACGGTGCGCCTGCTCTACGTGGCGCTCACGCGCGCCAAGGAGCGGCTGGTCCTGCTGGGGGCGGAGAAGGCCGACGGCGGGACGCTGGCCGGGATACTGAAAGAGGCCGGAGCGTGGCCGGCGGCGTCGGAGGCGGAACTCCGTCTGGCTGGCGGCGCGGTCCCGGTGATCCGCCTCAAGGCCGGCGGGGGCGCGGCCCGGCCGGCTGCGGCCCGCGGCGCGCTGGCCGCCGGGCCCCTTCTGCCCGCCGCCCGCATCCTGGAGGAGGTCCGGGAAGGGCGGCTGCGGCGGCGCGACGAAGCGGCGGCGCGGCGCTGGACGCGCCGGCCGACGGAAGAGACTCCGGCTCCGACCCCGGGGCCGGCTAGGCCGGGCCACGGTGTGTTGGTTGGGCAGCTCTGCCACAAGGTCCTGGCGGGATGGGATTTCCGGGGGCGGGCCCGGCTGGGGCCGGCTCTGGAGGCGGCTTGCCGCGGCTTGGCCGCGGCCCAGCCTGGCGAAGATTGGGAGGCGGCGCGCCGGGAAGCTGAGCCGGTTTTGAGCGCCTTCCTAGCCTCGGCGGCCGCCCGGGAACTGGCCGAGGCGGACATCCTGGGGCGCGAGGTCCCATTCGTCTACGGCGAGGACGGCGCCGTGGTCCGGGGAACCATGGACCTGGTTTACCGCCAGGAGGGTCGGATGGTCGTGGCGGACTACAAGAGCGAGGCCGTCTCGCCGCGCGACCTGCCGCGCCTGCGCGACAGGTATGCGCGGCAGGGGGACTGCTACCGCGCGGCGGTGGCGCGGGCCTGGGGCGTCCCGGACGCCGCCTTCCGGCTGATCTTCCTGAGGCGGCCGGAGCTTTAGAAGCGGCGGCTCAGGACCAGCTGGCCGTCCGGCTTCCGCCGGAGCGAGATATCTAGGGACACCTTACTGATTTCGCGGCGGATCGACTTCCGGGTCCCGTATTTCAAGGTCCTGACGCTTCGCGTCTGGTCCATCCCTCGGTTGGTGACGGCCTTTTGTGAGGTTGCGCGCGTCATAGGAAGGGACGCGCGCGATTGCCGACGCTGCGCGTCGGCAATGCCAAATCCGGGGACATCTTACTGGATTAGCGGCGAAATGAGTATGGTGTCCCCAGATTCCCCCAGATTTGCCTGAGGCGGCCGGAGCTTTAGAAGCGGCGCTCCAGCACCAGGGTGCCGTCCGGATCGCGCCGCGTCGAGGCCCCCGCCAGGGGCGAGCCGGAGCATAGCGCCCGCAGTTCCTCCCACGTATAGCCCGCGGCCGCGGACGCCGCCCAGAGGTCCCGGAGCGGCCCGGGCGCCGCGGGCCGCCGACGGCCCAGGAGCGCGGCCCAGAAGGGGCGCAGGGGGCGCTCCGGGTCGCGCAGGAGGACGACCCCCCCGGGACGCACGGCGCGCCGGATTCCGGCGAACATCCTTGCGGGCTCCGCGAGGTGATGCAGCAGTCCGTCGCTGAGCGCCGCGTCGAAGGAGCGCTCGGGCAGGTCCAGACGGCAGGCGTCGCCCTCTTGGAACCAGACCCTGCCCACCAGCCCCAGGCGCCGGGCCTTCTCCAGGCACTCCTCCAGCGCCGGGCCGCTGCGGTCCACCCCGGTCACCTCGCTGCCGGGCCAGGCTTGGGCGAGCTTGAGGGCGAGCCGGCCGGTCCCGCAGCCCAGGACGAGGAACTTCCCCGGGGCGGGCCGCAGGCCGCGCAGGGCGGCCAGGAAGGAGGCGTCCTGCCGCTCGAGGAATCCCCGTGCCGGAGGGTCATCGCAGGCTTCGGACTCCAGGAAGGGGTCGCCGCCTCCTTCCTGGAGGACCCGGGGGACGCGCAGCCAGGCGGGCATGAGGTTATTCAACCAAGTTTTGCTAATCTATGGCCATGGCGGATGTCCTCGTCTTCGATGACGACCCCGCTCTGGGCGACTGGGCCGGCGAGGTCCTGCGCCGCCTGGGCCTGAGCGTCGACCACTATCTCAGCGCCGCGGGAGCGGCTCAGATCGTGCGCGAGGCGCGGCCGCGGCTGATCGTCCTCGACATCATGATGCAGGGCACCGACGGCCTGACCGTCTGCCGCGCGGTCAAGAACGACCCGGCCACCCGCCACGTCAAGGTCATGGTCGTGAGCTCCAAAAGCTTCCGGCACGACCAGGAGCGGGCCCTGCGCTACGGAGCGGACGCCTTCCTTCCCAAGCCGCTGGTCCCGGAGGAGTTCATCCGCTGCGCCGCCCGCCTGCTTGGCCTGGAGTCCGCGGCTGCGCCGCGGCCCGTCCTCCCGGAACCGGCCGCGGTCTTCTTCGACCGCGGCCTGGTCCTGGAGTCGTCCGGCCTGTGGCTCTTCTGCGACCCCGGGGAGGGCGCGGCGGCGTGGGTCGCCGGGCAGGCGGCGGTCCCCCAGGACTGCTGGCTGTTCCTGAGCCGCTACCCCGAGGACGCGGGCGCCCTGGGCCGGACCGGCGCGGCCCTTCTGGCGCGCGGAGGCCGCCTGCGCATCGCCGGCCCGGAGACTCCGGAGGGGGACCTCCAGATGCTGGCCCCGGCCCTGGCTCCCGGCTCGGCGGGCAGCGAGGTCCCCGCGCCGCTGCTGTTCCCTCTCAAGGAAGGGGAGTTCCAGCTGGCTCCCGGGCTCATGGCCGGGGTCCGCTACGTCCGCTACCCGGGCGCCACGCTGGCCTATCGGTTCGAGCTCCAGGGCCGCCGCCTGGTCTATTGCCCGTGGCACCTCTGGGATCCGGGGGCGTCCTCCCGGCGCGACCACGAGTGGGGCAAGTTCCTCGGCTTCTTCAAGGGCGCGGACCTGCTCGCGCACGGCGCGGCCCCGGGCTGCGGCCCCTGGGAGGCGGTGGTGGACCTGGCCTGCGAGGCCGCAGTCAGGAGGCTGGTCCTGCTGCCGGTCGGCGAGGCGGGGCTGGCGCCGCAGGCCCGGGCCCGGGCCGCGTCCCGGCCGGCGGCCCTCGAGTGCCCCGAGCCGGAGCCGGGCCGGCGGCTCGTCCTCTAGCCCCGCCGCCCTCAGTCGAAGTTGTTCCCGGTCGCCTTCTGCATGGAGACGCGGGTCTGGATCTTGAGGTAGGAGGGGGTCGGCTCGTCGGCGGTCGCGGTCGACCTGCCGATGGTGAAGGACAGCTGGACCCCCGCGATGCTGTCGTCCCGCTCGAAGAGGAAGTCCTGGGCCGCATCGAAGGGGTGCACGTCCTGGGCCACGACCGTGAAGTTCCCGGCGCCGCAGACGGGGGTCGGGCTGATGGGGCAGCCGCTGCCGGCGTAGCGCAGCAGCCAGGGGGTCCCCGTCGGCGTTCCCGCGCTCCAGACGCAGTAGTAGCGCGAGCTCACCGGCATGCCGGCGTCCAGGGGCCCGCCGGTCGGCCCGGCGCCGTAATCGGGGTTGAGGGTGTAGTTGTTGCAGATGCTGAGCACCTTGGACCGGGGGCCGGGGCAGCCGGGGTGGGAGGCGTTCGAGTAGGGGCAGTACAGGACGGTGGAGTTGAGGATCTCCTTCTGGATCGAATCCTGGGTCATCTGGGTCCAGCCGGAGACCACGGCTTTGGCCGAGATCTGCATCTCCCCGCGCATCAGCTGGGAGACGACGCCGACCAGGGCGGCGATGACGAAGCCGCTCAGGACCAGGGCGACGAGGAGCTCGATGAGCGTGATGCCTCGCCGTCTCCGTCCCGTCCCGGTCATTTGTTTTCCTGCAGGTTCAGGATGAGCCCCTGGCTCTGGGGCACCACCATGACCTTGAAGTCCTTCTTCTCCAGCATCTCGATGGTGCGCAGCTGCAGGTAGCTCTTGGCCGAGGCCAGGGCGTCGTTCTTGATCTTGATGGCCATGGCCTCCTGCCGGGCCTGCGCGACCTCGAACTCCTTGCGTTGGATGGCCTGCTGGGCCGCCACCTTCTCCTCGATGGAGCGCTGGTAGGAGGGGGTGAGGTGCACGTCGCGCAGGAACACGCCGTCGCCGTCGAGCACGAAGAAGCGGTCGTCCTTGAAGGACTTGTCTATGAGCTCCTTGATCTTGTCCTGGACCTCGGTGCGCTTGGGGCCGTAGAGCTCGGGCGCGGTGTAGCGGGCCACGGTCAGGCGCACGGCGTTGCGGATGATGGGCCGGATGACCTGCTCCTCGCACCACTCCTGGTTGCCGAGCTTGACGTAGACCTGGCCGGCGATGTCGGCCGGGATGCGGTACCAGACCGTGATGTCGATGCCGACCGAGTTGCCGTCCGCGGTCGGCGACCAGTTGGTGTTGCTGCCCTCCTGGCCGGCGTCCGCGGAGGTCATGGACATGGTGTAGGCCTTGCGGCGGCAGTCATAGACCACGACGTTGGTGAGTACCGGGACGCGCAACTGCCAGCCCTGCTTGAGGGTCGTGGCGCTCACCTTGCCGTTGAGCTTATTGAAGAGCACGCCCTCGTGCCCGGCCGGGATGAAGACCACGGCCGACCAAAGGAGGAGGAACGCCGCCGCGAGCACGATGGCGGTCAGGACGGTCTGGGTGTGCCGGGCCATGATTTCCCGTGGGTCAACGTCGCCTTCCTGCCAATGAGCCATAACGCCTCCTTTATTTTCCCAGCATCAATGATTTCAGGGATTCCAGCTCGGCCGGGGGCTGTCCTTGGGAGTTCTTCTCGATGTCGCCGATGAGCCAGCCCAGGAAGCCGAGGACCGAGTCGGTCTCCTCGAGCCAGGCCATGTGCTCGTCGCTCACCACGAACGGGAGCTTATGATGGAGCACGGTCAGAAAAGGCCGCGCGTTGAGACGGACGTAATGCTCGCGCTCCACGTCGAGCGCCAGCGTGAACGAATCGTCCCTCGTCTCCTTCTTGCTGACCTTGTCGGTGCTGGCGCGCCAGCGGTCGAAGCGGTCATTGTCGCGCAGGCTGCGCCAATGCTCCAGAGCGAATCCCTCGGACTGCCAGTCCCGGTCCTGCTGCAGGGTCTTGTTGAAGGCCTCGAGCTCCGGCTGCAGGGTCTTGGAAATGCGCAGGAAGCGGCTCAAGATGCCCAATTTGGCCGCCTGCGCGGCGGACTCCTCGCTCAGGCGCGTGACGCGGCGCTCGAGCCGGAGGAACCTCACGCCGGCGACGGCGACCAGAATCACCGCGGATAGGAACAGCAGGGCCATGGGCAGGATCATATGTCGGAACCTCCGAACTTCATGAATCGGACGAGGACACCCATCACGACGCTGCCCACGATCATGAAGATCAGGAGTAGCTTCATCGAGCGCGGGAATTCGCCGGCCGTCCGGTCGAGTTCCCGCGCCGCGGCCGACAGGGTCTTCCTGTCTCCTGATATCGTCCAGACCCCGGCGGGCTGCGTCGCGGCGAAGAACAGGCGTTGCGTCCTCCCGTCGTAGCCGAAGAGTTCCCCATCGCGCTTGGTCCAGGGAACGGGCTCGGTCGATCCGTCGCGCCCGATCAGGGTGATGAGGCGGGGGAAGAAGCCGCGGTCGTCGGCCTTCTGCGGATGGCTGGCGTCGCGGCTGACCGCCCAGGCCCGGTCATTCGAAAGGGCCAGGGATTCGATGCCGTTGTCGAGCTCGGCGATCCGGCGCACCGAGGCATCCTGGGGATCGATGTCGGCCACGATGGACTTGACCTCGCCCGATGGGCTGTAGCTCGCGAGGAACCGCGCCCCTGATGCGCGCAGTGCGTCCAGCCCGGCCGGGGGAGAGGCCTCCTTGGAGATGCGGCCAGCCTTCAAGTCGTAGACCACCAGGCGCGGCTTTTTGGCGGCATCCCTGACATCCAGGATCATCTGGGGAGACGAGTCGGAGAAAGCCGCGGCCTGGATCGTGAAATCGCCCAGCGGGACGGCGTCCTCGGCCGCGCGCTTGGTCGGGTCGTAGCGCTTGAGCAGCGCCTTGTCCTGGGCGTTGATGACGATGAAGACCCGGTCGGACCAGGCGGGACGGCTCAGCGCTGCCAGCGAGGCGTCCTTTGCCAGGGGCATCTCCTTGATGATGGAACCGTCTCGGGTCGAGACATGGAGGAGGCGGTCGGCGGCGAGGGCCTTCTTGTCCGGGCCCCGGACGTTGAGCAGGTTTCCCGTGGCGTTGGGGACATAGACATGGTCTTCGGCGTCCTCGCTGGGACGGAACTTCACCGGGAGGACGGCTTCGTGTTCGCGCGGGAGATAGGCATAATCGGAATCGATGAGGCGGTAATCGTCGACGTGGACCTTCTGGATGGCGCCGGTCAGCCCGTCATAGACGCAGAAGTACGTCTTGTGGGGGTACTCTCCCTGAAGATAGAGGACCCGGCCGCTGGCGGCGTGGTAGCGGTGGCCGTGGGTCTCCGCGCCGAGGTCCGGCCGCGAGACACCATCGGGGAGGCGGCTGCATCCGGCGCTCGCGAGCGTAGCGAGAAGGATAAGGGTCCCACGCCGGAGAATCGTCCCCACGGCGCTATCGTACTAAAGAGGAGGGGGGGAAGGAAGAGGGAAATGAGTGTCCCGAATTTAGGAAGCGGCTCCGCCGCCGCCCTTGCGGTAGCGCGCCTCGAGCTCGCGCAGGCGTGACTCGTACTGCTTCTGCAGGGTGACGCGCTCCTCGGCCAGCTTGCGCAGCCTCTCGTCGTGCGCCGCGGCGTGCTCGATCTTGGCCAGGTTGAGCTCGTTGCGCAGGTCGTGCTCGAGCTTCTGGAAGTGCTGGGCCAGCTCCTCCTCCTTCTCCAGGAGCGCGGCGCCGACGCGGGCTTTCTCCTGCTCGAGCCCCTGCAGCTTCTCCCGGTAGGCCAGCTCCAGATCCTGGCTGCGCTTGTCGAAGGCGGCGCGCATCCCGTCGCGCTCCTGGGCGGTGGTGGCATCGAGCAGGGACTTGCGGCGGTCGAAATCCTCCTCCAGCCCGCCCTTGCGGGCCGACACGGAGCGCTCCGCCTCCTGGACGCGGCGCTCGAGCGCCGCCTGCTTCTCCGCGAAGTCCGCGCGCAGCGCCGCCACCTCGCGCTCCACCAGGTCGCGCTTCTGGGCGGCGAAGGCCGTCTCCTTGGCCACGGCCTCGGCGGTCACCTTCTTCTCGAACTCCAGGTACTTGAGCTCCAAGGCCTCCTCGCGGGCGCGGTAGGCGGCGTCGAGCTCGGTGCGGACCTTGTAGATCTGGTCATCGTAGGCGAGGATGAGGTCCTTCTCCTTCTGGATGAGGAGGTTCTCGACCTCCTTCTGGCGGGCCCGGATGGACTCCTCGAGCATCTTCTCGCGCTGGGAGATGGAGAGCTCCATCTCGCGGCGCCGCTGGGTGATCTCGCGGTCGCGGGCCTCCTCCCAGTCCTTGCGCTCCCGGGCCAGGGCCTCGCGCTTGGCGGCCAGCCACTGGTTCTCCCGCTCGCTGAGGGCCTCCTGCAGCTCGGCCTCGCGCTTGATCCAGGCCTCCTGGAAGCCGTTCTCGCGCGCCGCCAGCTCGGCGAGCCGCTCGTCGATGGTCTTCTTGAGCGCCGCCTCCTTCACCCGGAACTTCTCCTGCAGGTCGGCCTCGCGGGTGCGGGCCTCGATCATGAGCTGCAGGCGCAGGCCCTCGAGCTCCTCCTGCTGGCGGTGCCAGGCGTCCTCGACCTCCTTGGCCTTGCGCGCGGACGCGGACTCCACGTCCTTGACCCGGGACTGGAACTTCTCCTCCAACTCCTGGCGCAGCACCGCTAGGGCGTTCTCCTTCTGCTTGTAGCTCTGCTCCAGGCGTTCCCGGTCGGTGTTGAGCAGGCTCTCGCGCTGGGCCAGCCACTCGCGCTCGCGCTGGTCCCAGGCGTCCTGCAGGGACTTCTGCTCCCGGGCGAAACGGTCGCGCAGGGCCGTCTCCACGGCCGCGGCGCGTTCCTCCAGCGTGGTCTTCTGCGCCGCGAGGTTGGCCTCGTAGGCGCCCCGGACCTGGCTCTCTTTGGCCGCCAGCTCGACCTTGAGCGCCGTTTCCTTGGCGAAGTATTCGTCGCGCAGGGCTTTGGCCTGGGCCGCGGCCGCGGTCTCGATCTCGGCCCGGAGGGAGGCGGCCTGGGCCTGGAGCGTGGCGCGCTCCTCGTCGAGGGCGGCGCGCTTGGCGCCGAACTCGCGCGTCGCCTTGGCAGCCATCTCCTCGCGTTCGCGCCGGCACTCCTCCTCCCACTGCACCTGCAGGGAGCGCTGGCGGCCCTCGAAGGTCTTCTCCAGGGACTGGTAGCGGGCCTCGAGCTGGCGGCGCTCCTCGCCCAGGCGCCGGCGCATCCCCTCCTCGAGCTCGACCAGCCGCTGGTCGTACGCCGCCTGCAGGGCGGCGGACTCGGCCAGGGCCTTCTCGGCGAGCTCCTTGCGCAGACCTTCGTAGGCGTAGTCGTGGACCTTGATGGCCTGGACCTGCTCCGCGGCCAGGGACTGGCGCAGGGCGGCCTCGCGGGCCGCCGCGGACTGGGCGAACTCCTTCTCCTCGCGCTGGTGGAGCTCAACCAGCCGCCGGCGCTCCGAATCCACCTCCTTGGAGAACTCCCCGCGGGCCTTGGCCAGTTCCGCGTGGTGCTCGGCCAGGAGGACCTTCTCGCGCTCCACCCAGTCGGCGCGCAGGCGGGCCTCCAGCTCGGCCTCTCGGGCGGCGAGGGCGTCCTCTTTGCGGCGGTAGGCCGCCTCGAGCTCGGCGCGCTCGGCCTCCACGGCCTTGCGGCTGGCCACCAAGCTCTCGCCGAGCTTGGCCTGGTGCGCGGCCCACTGCGCCTTCTCGCGCTCGCTCCAGGCGGCCTGCAGTTCCTCGAAGCGTCGGGCGAGCTCCTCCTCCTTGGCCCGGTAGGCGTCCTGGAGCCCGACCTGGCTGCGGAAGAGCTCTTCCTGCTTCTCCTGATAGGAGGCCTGCTCGGCCTCGAGGCGTTCCAGGAGTTCGGCCTCGCGCGCCGCCGCGGCGCGCTTCATCTCCTCGCGCTCGCGCTCCAGCCCGGCCCGGCCCTTGGCCAGGACCGCCTCGAGCTCCTTCTGGCGCTGGGCCACGAGCTCCTTCTCCTTGACCAGCAGGGCCTCCTGCTGGGCCTGGTACTTCAGCGCCAGCTCCTCCTCCCGGCCCTCGTAGTGCTTGAGCACGTCGCGGTGGCGCTCGGCCGCCTCGGCCTCCAGGCGGGCCTCCTTGCCCCGGTAGTGCTCCTCGAGGAAGCGGCGCTCGGCCTCCAGGCGCTCCTGCAGGCGGCCCCACTCCGCCTCGTACTTGTGGGTGTAGGCCTTCTCCAGCTCCTCCAGGCGGCGGGAGTGCTCGGACTCGAGCTTGAGCCGGTGCGCCTCCACGGCGTCTTCCTTGGTCCGCAGCCAGGCCTCGTTGCTGGCGACCTTGGCCTGGAACTTCTCCTCCAGGGCCGCCTCCTCGCGGGCCAGGACCTCGCGGTTGTGCTTGAGCAGCTCCTCCTCGTATCTCTCGTAGCGGCGGCGGAACTCCATCTCCTTGGCCTTGATCTGCTCGTCGAGGAGCCGCTGCTGGCCTTCGAGGTCCCGCTCCTTGGAGCGGATGAGGTCGGACTGGATCTTGAGGCGCTCCAGGAGGGACTGCTTGGTCTCCTCCAGGGCCTTCTCCTGGTGCTGCAGGACGGACTGCATCTCGCGCTCGCCCTCGGCCCGGGCGGTCTTGACCGCGTCGATGAGGTCGCGGCGCAGGCCGCCGAGCTGGGTCTCCTTGTCCGCGAGCTCGCGCTTGAGCACGTCGATCTGCATCTGGAGCTGGTTGCGCTCCTCCTTGGCGCGGGCGTCCTCCTCCCGGCGCACCTCCTGGCGCAGCTCCTCGCGCAGCTGGACCTCCATCTTCTTGTGGTCCTGGACCGCGGCCTCCCAGGCGTGGATGGTCTCCTTCCAGCGCTTGACCGCCTCGTCCTTCTGGGAGACCTCGTGGGAGAGCTTCTGCACGTCCTGGCTGGCGCGCGCCTTCTCCTCGCGCAGGGCGGTGAGCTCCGCGTCCATCTTGTGGATGCGCTCCAGGGCCCAGCGCAGGGCCAGGCGCGCGGTCTCCAGGTCGTTGACCGCGGCGGCGTCGAAGAATTCCTTGTCCTTGTCCATCCCGGGGCGGCCCGCGGCGCGGGCAGCCCCCAGATGATGCCAGAAGGCTGTTACAGATTCAATAACGGACCGGGGCCGGCTCCCCGGAGGATTAGGGGAGGGAGCCCAGCGCCCGGCGGATCTCCTCGTCCTCGGCCTTCAACTGCGCGGGCCCGGCGCCGTAGCGGGCCTTGAAGAAGGATTCCGCCGCGTCGTCGTCGGCCACGTTGTCGCGCACCAGGCGGGCGAACTCCAGCCAACCCGGGTAGGGGGAGTGGGCGGCCTGCCGGAACTGCCGCTCCAGGAGCTTGCGGTCCTCGTCCGATGTGTAGGGGAAGCGGTAGTTCACCAGCGGCGTGCGGATCTTGGAGGCCAGCACCTCGCTGGCCCGGGCCGAATACTCGTCCGAGGGCACGGCCTTGGCCAGGAAATGCCCCGCGATGTACTCGTCGGCCATGGCGCGCGCCTCGGCCTCGATGGCGCGGGCGGCCATCGCGCGCCAGGGGTGCCTGAGCACCTTGCCCAAAGCGCCGGCCGTGTCGTGGGTGTCCATGAAGGGGAAAGGGCTGCTCTCGCGGAAGCGCAGGATGGCGGACACCTGCTCCTTGGGCCGGCCCTCGGCCAGCAGCAGGGCCATGGCCTTGATGTCCGCGTAGGTCTCCTGGTAGGTGCCGTAGCCGTTGGGCCGCATGGCCTCGTCGGCCCCGGCCTGGAGGAACTCCAGGTGCAGGAGGTCCGAGAGCATGCGGCCGGCGCGCGGGCTCAGGGACGGGAAGGGCTTGATCTCCCGCGGGTCGGCGAAGAGGTCGCAGTGCGCCACCTCGTGGTAGACCATGAAGGTGTAGAGGAACTCGTCCTTGAACTGGGACTCCGCCAGGAGGCGCTCGTTGAGGAGCATGGCGCAGCGGTTCCGGGCGTAGTCGTAGTCCGCGTAGCCCGGGGAGCGGTCATAATCCGGGCCGTCCACGAGCTTGAAGTCCACCACGGCGTGGACATGCCCCGCGGCTTTGAGCCCCTGGTAGAGGGTCCGGGCCTTGGCCAGCCAGGGGTTCTGGGCTGGCACGGGCGCGGCGGCGATGACCGCGGCCGGCTCCCGCGTGAGGAAGGTCTTCACGTCCAGATCGAACCCGGCCGGCAGGCCCGCCGCCGAAGACGCCGGGAACGCCAGCACCAGCGCCGCCGCCGACCAGACGGTCATGCAGACATGATAGCGCGGTCCGGCCGTCGCGGCATGGGCCTTTCGGGGCAGGTCGAGGCGGCCAGAAGGCCCGGCTGGCCGGCGGGGCTGTTGCTTTGCCCGGCCGGATTATGAAAGAATGTGCCTTGGGGGCGCTCGGTCCTTTCAGGACGGGCGAAAGCATGGACAAGGACGCAGTGCGCAGCGAGCCGACGACCGGAGACCTCCTCGCCGGCGTCGCGGCGGCCGCCCAGACCCTCCTCACCTCCACCAGCTTCGACCAGTCCATCATGCGCGCGGTCGAGACCGTGGGCCGCGCCCTCGACGCGGACCGGATCTGCCTTTTCGAGCTGCACCCCCACCCCCGGACCGAGGAACTCCTGGTCAGCCGGCGCTACGAGTGGCGGCGCGACCCCGCCCTCTGCGAGCCCCCCCCGATCCTGGACATCTCCCTGCAGGGCAATCTCCCGCGCTGGCACGCCGTCCTCTCCGCCGGCGACACCCTGGAGGGGCTGGTGCGGGACATGCCCGCGGCGGAGCGCGCCTTCCTCGAGCCCCTGGGCAGCCGTTCCCTCTTAGTGGTGCCCATCCTCATCCAGGAGCGCTGGGCCGGCTTCGTCTGCTTCCACGACTGCCGACGGGACCGCAGCTGGTCCTCGGACGAGAAGTCCGTCCTGCGCACCATGGCCGCCTGCCTGGGCGGGACCCTGGCGCGCCGCCAGGCCGACGGGGCGGCCCGGGCCTCCATCCGCAAGTACCGCAGCCTCTTCGAGACCAGCCGGGACGGCATCGTCATCGCGGACATGGAGGGGCGCATCGAGGACGCCAACCGGGCCTTCCTGGAGATGACCGGCTACGGTTTCGACGAGCTCCGGGGCCTGACCTACCAGCGTCTGACCCCCCTGCGCTGGGCCAAGCTCGACGGCGAGATGATGACGGAGCAGGTGCTCAAGAAGGGCTTCTGCGAAGAGTACGAGAAGGAGTACACTCGGCGAGACGGAGCGGTCGTCCCGGTCACGGTGCGCATCTGGCTGGTCCGGGACGAGCAGGGCCGGCCGTCCCGGATGTGGCGCATCACCCGCGACATCACCGAGCGCAAGAAGATGGAGGAGTCCCTGCGCGCCAGCGAGAGCCGTCTGCGCACGATGGTGGACAAGCTGCCCGTGGGCGTCTGGCTCACCGACGCCAACGGCCGCATCGTGCTCTGCAACCAGGCCGGCGAGGGCATCTGGGGCGGGGTGCGCTTCTCCGGCATCGAGCAGTACGGCCAGTACCCGGGCTGGTGGCACGGGACCGGACGGCGCATCCAGCCCCACGAGTGGGCGCCGGTGCGGGCCCTCTCGCGCGGCGAGACCTACGTCAACGAGGTCATCGACATCGAGACCTCGGACGGGAAGCGCAAGACCGTCTCCCACTCCGCCATCCCGGTGCGCGACGACGACAACCGCATCACGGGCATCGTGGTCATCAACGAGGACATCACCGAGCGCAAGCGCGCCGAGGCGCGCCTGCGCGAGAGCGAGGAGCGCCATCGCCGCATCACCAAGGCGCTCTCCGACTACGTCTACACGGTGCACGTGCAGGACGGCCGGGCCGTGTCCACGGAGCACGGGGCGGCCTGCGCGGCGGTCACCGGCTACTCCCGCGACGACTTCGCCTCCAACCCCTACCTCTGGCTGCGCATGGTGGTGGAGGCCGACAAGGCCGCGGTGCTCGAGCAGGGGCGGCGCCTGCTGGCCGGCCAGACCCCGGCGCCCTTCGAGCACCGCATCGTGCGCAAGGACGGCCAGACGCGCTGGGTGCGCAACACCGCGGTGCCCCACTGCGACGACCAGGGCAGGCTCCTCTACTACGACGGGGTCATCCAGGACGTCACGGACCGCAAGGAGGCGGAGGACGCCCTGCGCCTGACCCAGTTCGCCATGGACCACTGCGCCATACCGGTCTTCTGGATCGGGCCCACGGGGCGGTTCCTTTACGTCAACGAGGCCGCCGCGCAGTCGTTGGGCGCCCCCCGGGAGCAGCTGCTCTATCTCGGCGCGCCCGACGTCAATCCGGACCTGCCCCTGGAGCGCTGGCCGGCGCACTGGAAGGAGCTCAAGGAGCGGAAGGTCCTGCACTGGGAGGGGCGCCACCGCCGGCACGACGGGCAGGTCTTCCCCGTGGAGATTACGGCCAACTATCTGGAGTTCAACGGGCGCGAGTACGATTTCGCCTTCGTGCGCGACATCAGCGAGCAGAGGCGGGCCCAGGAGGCCTGGCGGGAATCCCAGGCCAAGTACCGCATCGTGGCGGACAACACCCATGACTGGGAGTTCTGGTTCGCGCCCACCGGCGAGTTCCTCTACGTCTCGCCCTCATGCCAGCGCGTCACCGGCCGCGTCCCCGAGGAGTTCATCGCCGACCCCGGCCTGATCTTCAGCATCATCCACCCCGAGGACCGGCCGCTCTTCGAGAGCCACCGGCACGAGGCCGTGGAGCACCAGGCGCCGGGGGAGCTCGAGTTCCGCATCGTCCTGCCCGACGGCGGGGTGCGCTGGATCGGCCACGTCTGCCAGCCCGTGTTCGACGGCGAAGGGCGCTTCTTGGGGACCCGCGGCAGCAACCGCGACATCACCGCGCGCAAGGCGGCCGAGGAATCCTCGCGCTTCAGCCGCTTCGCCCTGGACAACTGCTCCATCCCCGTCCACTTGGTGGACGCGCAGGGCCGCTTCCAGTACGTCAACGAGGCGGCCTGCCGGGCCCTGGGCTACTCCCGCGAGGAACTGCTCGCCCTCTCGGTCTGGGACGTGGACGCGGGCCTCAAGGCCCGGGCCTGGGCTGCGTTCTGGAAGGACCTGCGCGAGCGGCGCGGCCTCGTCTTCGAGACCCGCGAGCGCGCCAAGGACGGCCGGCTTTTCCCGGCCGAGGTCTCCTGCAGCTTCCTCGAGCACGAGGGCCGGGAGCTTTCCTTCGCCTTCGTGGTTGACATCACGGAGCGCAAGCGCTCCGAGGAAGCCCAGGGCAGCTAGCCCCTTCTCCTTATTTCCCTGCGGCGATCTTGGAGACGGCTTCCCGCAGGTCCTTGGGGTCGAAGGGCTTCTCGAAGAAGCCCGCCACGGAGGGGATGGCCTCGAAGAGGTGGCGCACGTCGCCCTTGGCGGTCACTACGAGGAGGGGCAGGGCCGCGGTGCGCGGGCAGTTCTTGATGGCCACGGCCGCGGTGTAGCCGTCCATGATGGGCATCATCACGTCCAGGACCAGGAGGTCCGGCAGGACGGCGGATCCGTCCACCGGGTCCACGCCCAGCACGCGCAGGGCTTCCTGGCCGTTGCCCACGGAAGAGACCGTGTGCCCGGATTTCTCCAGGATGAAGCGCATCAGGGCGACGATGTGCTCCTCATCGTCGACGATGAGTATCTTCGCCATGGGGGGATAAGTTATATCATATTCCCCGATGCCTCCGGAGACCCCGACGGCCGCGGCTCTGCTGCAGGATGTGCGCGGCTTCCTGGCCGGGCTGAGGCAGGAGCTTCCGGAAGTCTTCCGGCGGATGCCCCTGCGCCCCGGACCCCCGCCTGCGCCGGAGCGCCCCTCCAGGGGGAAGGATGACGTGCGCGAGCTCTTCGAAGCCCGCGTGAAGCACTGGAGCGCGGCCATGGGAGTCTCCCCGCGGCGGGTCTTCCTCAAGAACCAGCGCACGCTCTGGGGCAGCTGCTCCACGCGCGGCAACCTGAACTTCAACCGGGTCCTGGGCCAGGCCCCGGCAGAGGTCCTGGACTACGTGGTCATCCACGAGCTGGCGCACCTCAAGGAGATGAACCACTCGCGGCGCTTCTGGGCCGTGGTGGAGGGCTTCTGCCCGGAGCAGAAGGAGCGCCGGCGCTGGCTGCGCCGCAACGTCGCCCTGCTCAGGGGCCGCGGCCCTATTTGCTAGAATCCTGCGGCATGTCCCAGAGAACGAACCCTGCCCTCGCCGAGCTCCTCGTCCCGGCCGCGGTCGCCTGCGACCTCAAGGCATCCGACAAGGACGGCGTGCTCGCCGAACTCTGCGGTCTGGCGGCGTTCGCGGGGCTGGTCAAGGAGAGCGGCGCGCCGCTCCAGGCCGTGCGCCAGCGCGAAGCCCAGGGCTCCACCGGCTGCGGCTCCGGGGTGGCTGTCCCCCACGCGCGCCTGGCCGGGCTGGACCGCACCGCGGTGGCCGTTGGCCTCTCCCGTGCGGGAGTGGAGTTCGGCTCCGTGGACCGCGAGCCGGTCCATATCTTCTTCCTCCTGCTGGGGCCGGCCGGCTCTCCCGAGGCCTACCTCAAGGCCCTCTCCCAGGTGGCCCGACTGGTCAAGGAGACGGATTTCCGCAAAGCCCTGCGTGCTTGCGCGTCCCCCGCCGAAGTGGTTGCCCTGATCCGCTCGCACGCGGTCTGAGCCGCGCTCCTAGAGCAGGGTCCCGTGCAGGATGATGGCCGCGACCGTGAAGTAGATGATGAGGCCAGTCACGTCGACCAGCGTGGCCACGAACGGAGCCGAGACCACGGCCGGGTCCAGGCCCAGGCGGCGCAGGAGTATGGGCAGCAAGGATCCGGACAAGGTCCCCCACATGACGATGAGGACCAGGGCCAGGCCAACGGTGAGCGCGACCAGCAGGTAGTGCGGGCCGTAGAGGGGGCTCACCTGGGACCAAAGGGAGATCCTCAAGAAGCCCAGCGCGCCCAGGAGGGCGCCCAGGGCCAGGCCTGAGGCGAGTTCCCGGCGCATCACGCGCCACCACTCCGTCAGGCCGACCTCGCCAAGGGCCAGGGCGCGCACGATGATGGTGGCGGCCTGGGAGCCGGAGTTGCCTCCGGAGGAGATGATCAGGGGGATGAATAAGGCCAGCACTACGGCGCGCGCGATCTCAGCCTCGAAGTAGGCCATGGCCGTGGCGGTGAGCATCTCTCCCAGGAACAGCACGCACAGCCAGCCCGCGCGCTTCTTGACCATTCTCAGGAAAGAGATCTCGAAATAGGGTTCGTCGAGGGCTTCCGAGCCGCCCAGCTTCTGGATGTCCTCGGTGTCCTCTTCGCCGATGACCTCGAGCACGTCGCGCACCACCAGGACGCCGACCAGCTTGTCCTGGGCGGCCACCACCGGGGCCGAGCCGAGTCCGTATTTGCGGAAGACCCCGGCGGCCTCCTCCTGGTCCTGCTCCGGGGTGAGACGGAACGGGACGCCCTGCATGAGGTCCGCGACCTGCATGTCCGGCGGAGAGACCAGGAGCTCCTTGAGCGGCACGTGGCCCAGCAGGCCCCCCAGTTCGTCCGTGACGAAGAGGCTGTCCAGGTAGGTCTGGTCGATCCGGCTCAGGCGGGTCGAGCCCTGCGCATGGTGCAGGGCCTGGCGCGCGGTCATGCCGGGCTTGAGCTGGACAAAGCGCGTCTTCATCAAGCTGCCCACGGATTCCGGCGGGAAGGTGAGCATCTTCTCGACCTGCCCTGCGCTCTCCTTCTGCATCAGCGCGAAGAGCCGCGCCACGAGCCGGGGGGGGAGCTGGCGGGCTATCTGGGAGGTCTCGGAGGGGTCGAGGTCGCTGAGCAGTTCCTGGATGTCCACCTCGCGCACGTGCGTGAGCAGGGCCTGTTGCTGGCGCGGGTCGAGCTCCTCGAAGAGCTGCGTCGCCATGCGCCGGGGCAGCAGCCGGAAGAGGATCGCCTGTTCCGGCGGGGTGAAGCTGTCCCAGCCGCCGGCCAGGTCCACCGGGTTGATCTGCGAGAGCAGGCGCTTAAGGGCCCCGAAATCCCTGGCGTCTAGCAGTTCGCGGATCTCCGGGAGGAAGAGGGAGATGACCTGCATGATGAGATTCTAGGATAATCGAACGAGAGCGGGAAGGTCGGTCTGGCGGTGCCCCGGACTCTCTTCGTATAATGGCGGAGGAACGGGCATGATCTTCAAGCTCCTGCCTCTGCTTTTTGGGGCCTATCTCTCCTGCGCGGGACTAGGCTCCTTGTCCTTGGCCGCTTTCGGCGAGCCGGTGGACGCCCTGGTCGACGAGACCGTGGTCAAGGCCGTCAAGGAGGTCCGGGGGGGAGCCGGCGGGCTGCCGGCCTACGCCATCCGTTCCAAGGTCGCCTACCACTTCGAGGCCTGTGCGAAGTCCGCGGCGGGAGCCGAGCCGGGTTGTCTCACGGCCGAGGGCTCGGACACCCTGATCGCGAGCGCCTCCTCCCCAGTGCAGGCGCGCGACCGGGGCTATGCGGTCCCCGTGGTCTACCTGAGCTTCGCGCCCCGCGTCAACGCCCTGCACCAGCCCATGCACCTGGTCGTCTACGGCCTGTTGGAGCTCATCCTGGGATTGGGCATCATGGCCTTCGAGGCCAAGGTCCTGCTGCGCGAGCGCCGGGAGCGTCTGGCGGCTCTGGCGGCGCCCGTCCCGGCTCCGGCGGCTCCCGCGGACCCTTTCCACGAGTTGGGCAAGCCCCTGCCTCTGGAGAGCGTGGCGCGGCCGGCGCCGGACGACGACGTCCAGCCTTCCTGAGCGGCTAGTCCTGGCCTGCCGCGGCGGCGGGGAGGGGCAAGACTCCGGCCTGTCCGCGCAAGGTGATGTGAGACAGCCAGAAGGCTCCGGATAGGGTCACGGCCAAGCCCGCCACCTGGACCGGGGCGATGCTCTCCCGTCCCAGGCCCCAGGAGAAGAGCATGGTCAGCGCCGGGTAGGAGAGCAGGAAGGCGGTGGCCTTGGCCAGGTCCATGCGCAGGATCGCCCCGTACCAGAGCAGCAGGGCCAGGGCGTTCATGAGCAGGCCCTGCAGGGTCAGCAGCCCCAGGGCGCCCGGCGACCAGCTCCAGCGCCCTCCGTGGAGCAGGGCCCAGGCGGAGAACGGGGCCAGGATGAATAGGCCGAAGAAGTTCCGGGTCCCGGAGACCAGGACCGGATCGAGGTCCTTGGGCAGGCGCTTGGCCGCCACGTGGCTGACCTGGTACATCCACGGGGTGAGCAGGATCATCAGGTCGCCTTTCCAGCGCAGGGAGCCCAGGTCGTGGGCCATGATGAGGCCGGTCCCCGCCATGACCAGGACGCTGGCGGCCAGCTGCCGGGGGCCGATTCGCTCCCGGAGCAGCCAGGCGGAGAGCCCGGCGGAGTAGAGGACTTCCACCTGGGCCATGACCGCGGCGTTGGCCGGGGTGGTGTAGCGCAGGGCCTGCAGGTAGATCAGCGAGGCCGCGCAGCTCAGCGCCGCCATGGCCAGCAGGGGCAGGCCGACCCGGGGCTCCAGAGCCCGGCGCCAGCGGCCGCCGGCCAGGAGCCAGGGGCTGACGGCGAGCAGGCCCAGGAGCATCCCCGCATGGAAGAAGAACGGCGTGCTGTAGCGGCGCAGTCCGCTCTGACCGATGATGGGCCAGAATGCGTTGAGCAGCCAGCAGCCGACCAGGGCCGCGAAGGGGGGCACGGCTATATTATAGCTATTCGACGAAGGCGGGCCCGGCGAGGACCGGGACGGGCAGGGTGTCGGACCACACGGGCAGGGCCTCGGAGCCGTGCCCGGCGTGCGCGACCGCGGTCTTGGGGGCGGCCTTGCGCTTGCGCGGGTTGGCCTTCCAGCCCTGCAGCCAGAGGCGCTCGAAATAGGCCACGTAGCCGGCCAGGTCGGCCGGGTCGTCCGTGAAGTTGGCGTTCTCGAAGCTGTTGTTCTCGGCGTTGGGCGAGTAGTTGAAGGAGCCGGTCTCCAGGAACTTGCCGTCGATGATCATCATCTTGTTGTGCATCTTCTCGAACATGGGGTCGCCTTCGTCCCCGGCCGGGCCCGCCAGCAGGCGCACCTCGAAGCCGCGCGAAGCGAACCAGTCGTCGAGGTCGGCGAGCTTGGATTGGCTGTAGTCCATGAGGATGCGGATCTTGATCTCGGGGTGGCTGCGCTTCATCTCGAGCAGGGCGTCGGCAATCTTCTGGGAGTAGAAGCTGAACATCGCGATCTCTATGGAGGACTTGGCGGCCTTGATGGCCCGGACCAGGGCCTCCTCGATGTGCCCCTGGGGCGAGAAGAGCTGGCGGGGGAAGGCCTCGTCGTTGAGCTGGACAGGCGTCTCGGGATCCTGGGGCGGAGGCGGGATCTGCCGGCCGCGCCCGCTGGTCTGGGCCGCCTCGGTCTCGACCTCCAGGGATTCGTCCGCCCCGGTCTTGTCCGCCTCGGACATGGTCTCCAGAGTCCGGTTGAGTATCTCCTCGAGCTTGTCGAAGTCCACGTCGTCGGCCAGGCCCCACATGTAGGAGAAGTAGCGGCCGTAGGAACCCACGCGCTTGGCGTCATCGGAGAACATCAGGTTCTCGAAATGATGCTTCTCCGCCACTTCGGTGAGGTTGTAGGAGCCGAAGGAGACGAGTTCCTCGTCCAGGACCAGGAACTTGTTGTGCATCACCCCGCTGCTCTTGCCCTTGAGGGTCTTCAGGGTGAATTCCTTGGCCAGGGCCACGACCTCAGGCTTGGGCTTGCGGGGCTCTCCCGTGTGGCTGACGCCCGTGGTGTAGAGGTGGTTGCGGTCCAGGACGATCTCGATGCTGACTCCGCGGGCCTTGGCCCGGCGCAGGGCCTCCAGGATGGGCTGGGAGGTGAACTCGTAGAGGGCCATGCGGATGGTCTTCCGGGCGGCATCGATGGCCTTGACGTAGAGGGGCTCGATGGGCTCGTAAGGGAGCAGGGCGTGGGAGGGTAGCACGACCCCATGGAAGGAGACCGGACGCGCGGTCGGAAGCGGCGGCTCCGGCGGAGCCGGGGGCGTCGGCTGGGACGGCTGGGGGTTGAGGATGTCGTTGGTGAGTTCGGCGTCCGTGGGCAGGACCGGGACCTGTCCGGGCTTGGGATAGGGCCGTGCGATGGAGAACATGTGCCCGAAGGCGAAGGCGAAGGCTCCCGCGTCCTCGGGGTCGGCCAGGAAATGGGCGTTCTCGTAGTTGTCCATGGAGGCGCGCTTGGTCCAGTTGGCCGAGCCGGTCTCCACCAGCTTGCCGTCGAGGACCATGAACTTGTCGTGCATCTTCTCCGCCATGGGATACTCGCTCTCCGGGTCGGGGCCGGCCAGGACGCGCACCGCCACGCCCTGGCTGGCCAGCCAGGCGGCGTAGGGGCCGAAATACTCGGACTCGGACTGGCTTTCGTCGAAGACGACGCGCACCGTCAGGCCGCGTGCCCGCGCCCGGGCCAGGGCTTCGGCGATCTTCGTGGAGCGGATGGCGAACTGGGCCACGTCCACGGAGTCGTGGGCCGCGTCGATGGCCTTGACCACGGCGTCCTCGAGGACCGAGCCGTTGGGCATGAATATATAGGAAGGGAGCCTCACCCCGTTGAAGGCCACGCCGGGGCCGGTGTCGGCCGGCGGCGCGGGCACGGTCTTGGGCCAGTCATGGTCCTTGGCCTGGGCGAAGGGCACGCTGATGGACTTGAGATAGTCCCAGTAGGCGGAGAAGGACTTGACGCGGGCCGCCTCTACGCTGAAGAGGGCATTCTCGTAGTGGGAATGCTCCGCGGTGAAGGACCAGTTGAAGGAGCCGAACTCGGCCATCTTGCCGTCGAAGACCGCGAACTTGTTGTGGTTGATGCCGTATTGGGTGACGCCGCGCAGGACGCTGACCTCGAAGCCTTCGCGCAGGAGTCCCCAGATCTCGGGGGAGCGCCGGGGATGATAGTCTGAGTCCGGGTCGCCATGGGGGAAGGCATTGGAATGGTCGAGGATGATCTCGACCTTGACGCCGCGCTTCTTGGCGTCCTGCAGGGCGGCGAGCACGCCGCGCAACTTGAACTCGTAAAGGGCAATCTTGATGGAGGTCTTGGAGGCCTGGATGGCCTCGATGATCTTCTCCTCGACCGGGACATTGGGCCGCAGAGCGACGGACGGGAAGGTCTTCCCGTTGAACCTGACGTCGCGGTGGGGATAATCGGGGCCGCCTCCGTCGTCGGCGGAGGGGGATTTCCCCGGCTTGCCCTTGCGCTTGCGCTTCCCGACGCTCCCCGAATCGGAGCCGGCCTTCTCGGTCTCGGCCTCTTCGCCCGCCTCGACGGCCCCGGAGGCCGCGGCCGCTTCGGCGCCGAGCTTGAATTCGAAGCTGCGGTCCGCGAAGGACTTGGCGCCCTGAACGTCGCCGGCCGCGGGCTGCTCTTCGGGGAGGTCCTGGGCCAGGCGCTCCAGGGCCGTGCGGCCGGGATTGTTCTGGGGAGACTGCGGATCGACCGCCTCGGGGGCCGCAGTCTTGGGGAGGCTCAGGACCGGCGCGGCGGGCGCGGGCAGAGCGGGGATGAGTCCAGGGGCGACGGGGGCCTGCGGTATCGGAAGTTCCGCAGGTCCCGGCCGGACGGACGTCCTTACGGCCGGGGCGGCGCCCGGATTATGCAGGGCGCCGGTCAATCCGGCCTGCGGGAGCAGGGCGTTGAGCTGGCGGTCGGCGGAAGGGGCGGCGAGGGTCGGGAGGACGGCGTTGATCCCGGCGGGGGCCGCGATCTTGACGGTCTGGACGTTGGCGGCCCAGCCCGTATTGAGGAGGGCGACGAGCAGGACCTTGAGGCCTGTCATCATGCCCATAGCATACTATGGGCTCCCCGCGGCGGTCAGCGGCAGAGGACCTAGGACCCTCGTGTCAGTCGGCCTATGATTTTTTGGGCTCTAGGGCCTAGAGGAGTCTGTGCGTTATAGGTGGAGTACGCCTCTGGATGTAAAAAGATGATAAAAGAAGCTACTCCTTGCCTCCGAGCGGCTTTATCTCCGCCTTGCGCCGCAGCTCCTGCAGGTAGTCCGGCAGCACGGCTTTCATCTTCTGCTGCAGCAGCACGTCGCGCAGGTCGTCCTTGACCTCCTCGAATCTCGCCGGCCGGGAGGGCTTGCGCCCCGAGACCTTGAGGACGAAGAAGCCCTGGGCGGAGGAGACGACGCGCACCTCGCCGTCCTTCATGGAGAAGACGATCTTGCCGATCTCGTCGGGCAGCATGTCCCGGGGCACGAAGCCGTAGTCTCCGCCGTATTGGCCCGTGGGGGCCAGGGATTTGGCGCGGGCCAGGGCCGCGAAGTCCGCCCCGTCCTTGAGCTTGGCGACGACCTCCTTGGCTTCCGCTTCCGTCTTGACGAAGATCTGGTGCAGATGCGCGGTCTCGGGGCTGGCGAGCTTCTCGCGCTTGTCCTGGAACGTCTTGCGCAGTTCCTCGTCCGCGACCGAGAGCTTGTGCGCGGAGACGATGAGCTTGCGCAGGACGATCTGCTCGGCGAGTTCGGCCTTGAGCTTCTCCTCCGAGCTGCCGTCGCGCTTGAGCTGGTTCTCGAAGAGGGCGGGGTTGTCGAACTGGGCCTTGAGCTTCTTGAAGCGCCTCTCGACCTCCCCTTCGTCCGGCTTGAGGCCGGCCGACCGAGAGGCCTGGCGCAGGAGAAGTTCGTCGATCATCTCGTCGAGGGTCCCGGGCCCGAAGCGCTTCCAGAGACGGTCCATGACTTCGGACTGCCGGATGGTCGTGCCGTTGACCGAGACGATGTCCCGGTCGCCTTCCGCCCGGGCCGGGGCCGCCAGCAGCCCGGCGGCGGTGCAGAGCAAAAGGAGATTCTTCATTGACCCTCCCAAAAAGAGTACAAATGATATAATAAGCCGCGTGCCGGAGGGAAGCGCCGCCGGCTCCACCCATCATGGACGGATCCTGGAAGACCATCGTCGAGCCTTTCCGCATCAAGACCGTGGAGCCCCTGGGCTTCACCACCGAGGCCGAGCGGGAAGGCATCCTGCGCGACGCCTGCTACAACGTCTTCGCCATCCCGGCCGACAAAGTGCTCATCGATTTCCTCACGGATTCGGGGACCGGCGCCATGTCCGCCGAGCAGTGGGCCGCCATCATGCGCGGGGACGAGTCCTACGCCGGGGCGCGCAGCTTCTTCGTCTTCGAGAAAGCCGTGCGCGACCTGACCGGCTACCGCTACGTCCTGCCCGTGCACCAGGGTCGCGCCGCGGAGCGCATCCTCATGGGCGTGGCCTGCTGCCCGGGCAAGACCGTCCTGGCCAACTCCCACTTCGACACCACCCGGGCCAACGTGGAGGCCTCCGGAGCCGCGGCCGTGGACCTGCCCGTGCCCGAGGCGCTGGACTTCCAGGTCCCCGGACCCTTCAAGGGGGACATGGACGTGCGGGCCCTGGAGGCCAAGATCCGCGAGCTGGGGCCCGGGAACATCCCCATGGTCATCATGACGCTGACCAACAACTCCCTGGGGGGGCAGCCCGTCTCCATGCGCAACCTGCGCGAGGTCTCCGAGGTCTGCCGACAGTACAAGATCCCGCTCATCCTCGACGTGGCGCGCTTCGCCGAGAACGCGTTCATGATCAAACTGCGCGAGTCCGGCTTCTCCACCCGTCCGGCCGCGGAGATCGCGCGCGAGATGTTCTCCCACGCTCAGGGCTGCATGATGAGCGCCAAGAAGGACGCGCTGGTCAACATCGGCGGCTTCCTGGCGCTCAACGACCCGGAGTGGGTGGCGCGTTGCCGGGAAGCGCTCATCCTCACCGAGGGCTTCCCCACCTACGGCGGCCTGGCGGGGCGGGACCTGGAAGCCATGGCCCAGGGGCTCCGCGAGGTCCTCGATGAGCAGTACCTGACCTACCGCCTGCGCTCCGTGGAATATCTGGGCGAGGGGCTGCGCCGCGCCGGGGTCCCCATCGTGGAGCCGCCCGGAGGGCACGCCGTCTACGTGGACGCCAAGAGGTTCCTGCCGCACATCCCTCCGGACGGCTATCCCGGGCAGGTGCTGGCCTGCGAGCTCTACCGCCGGGCGGGCATCCGCGCGGTGGAGATCGGCTCGCTCATGTTCGGGCGGCGCCAGGGCGGGACCTTCATCCCCGCCCCGATGGAGCTCGTGCGCCTGGCCATGCCGCGCCGCGTCTACACCCAGAGCCACATCGACTTCGTCATCGAAGTCTTCGCGGACATCGCCCGCCGCGTGCGGTCCCTGCGGAGCCTGCGCCTGCTGGCGAGCCCTCCGCGCCTGGCCCACTTCACGGCCAAGCTCGCCCCGGAGCCCGTCTGATGGCAGAGACCCAGGGACTCATCGTCCTGGTCACCAACGACCAGGCCCTCTACCAGGAGCTGGCCAAGGCCTGCGCGGTCCGCGGGCTGCGCCTCTCGGCCGCCGCATCCCTGCGCGACGCCGCGGCCCAGGCTGCCGCCGCCGGCGGCGCCTGCGCGGCTCTGGTCGTGGACTTCGGCCGCGTTCCGGCCGGCGAGCGCGAGGCCGTGCTCGCCCTGCGCCAGCAGCTGGCCGGGGTCTCCATCGTGTTCCTGGAGACCAACGTCAGCATCGCCCCGGACTCGCCGGCTCCCCTGCGGCGCCTGCCCTGGCCCCTGCCCGTGGGCTTCGCGGACCAGGTCCGCGCCACGGACCGGCCGGTGGTGATGCTCGCGGACAAGACCCTCTACGCCACCGCCGCCCTGCCCCTGGCCCTGCAGCAGGCCGGGGTCCAGCCCGTGTCCCTGGAGTCGACCACCGGCCTGGTCGAGTTCCTGCATGAACAGCAGCAGGCCCGCGCCAAGCCCAAGCCTTCCGCGGCCAAGAGCTTCTGGGGCCGCCTCAGCGGCTCGCAGGCGGAGTTCGACGCGACCCCCGTGCTGGGGCGCGTCGTCGTGGCCATGTTCTCCGGCGCCGTGTCCCTGGCGGAAGGGCTGGACCACCGCATCCGCGAGATGGTCCCGGAGGCGGTCTGCTACTTCATCTCGAGCGCGGACGCGGGCCGCGCCGCCGCGGCGGCGCTCAAGGAGAAGCAGGTCGTCTTCCTGATGCGCGACCAGGCGGGGCGGCTGCCCGAGTTCATCGCCGCCGGGGGAGAGGCCGACAAGACCCAGTCCAAGGGCGGCGGCCGCATCCTGCTGGTGGACAACTTCAAGCCCACTCTGGCCGCCCTGGGACAGGCCCTGATGGGCGCCGGCTACGAGGTCTTCACGGCGGAGAGCGGGGACGAGGCCCTGCAGGGGTTCCAGGCCGGCACCTACCACCTGGCGGTCATCGGCACGGCCATCGCCTACGCCCAGCATTCCGGCGCGGAGTTCGCCCAGAAGTTGCGCGAGCGCGACCCCGACATGCGCATCATCTTCATGGTGGACCGCTACCCCCTGCAGGCGGCCCTGCAGGGCGTCAGCCAGGTCGTGGAGCTGGGCCTCGACGACGCCCTGCTCAAGCCCGTGGAATCCTCGCGCCTCATCTTCTCCGTGCAGCGGGCCCTGGAGCGGCGCTTCCTGCTCCTGGAGAATGCCCGCCTCCTCAAGGAGATCCAGGAATCCAACCGCCAGCTGGCGCAGCTCAACGATTTCCAGAAGAAGTTCTTCGCCATGGTGGCGCACGACGTGAAGAACCCCCTGACCGCGATCATGGGCTACTCCGAGGTGCTGGGCATGCGCCTGAAGTCCAACCCCGGCGAACTCAAGTACGCCTCGCACATCCACTCCGCGGCCAAGACCCTCAACACGCTCATCTCGGACCTGGTGGACCTGGCGGCCATCGAGTCGGGCAAGCTGCGCGTGGAGATCGGGGCCCTGGACCTGCTGGGAGTCATCGGCGAGGTGCGCTCGCGCATCGAGATCGTGGCGGGGCAGCGCAAGATCACTTTCGACGTGGATGTCCCCGCCGCTCTGCCGCCCTTGGCCGGCGACCCGGCCCGGCTGGGGCAGGTCATCCAGAACCTGTGCACC
>JACRDS010000105.1 GCA_016212825.1 Elusimicrobiota bacterium
CCCATGAACGACAGCCTCCAAGACCGTTTCGCCCCCAAGAGCACCTGCTTCGGCTGCGGCCCCGCCAACCCCGAAGGCCTCCACATCAAGAGCCGGGCCGAAGGCGAGGCCGTGGTCGCGGAATGGCTCTGCACCAAGAAGGAGTACGAAGCCTTCCCCGGCTTCCTCAACGGCGGCATAGCCGGGTCCCTGCTCGATTGCCACTCCAACTGGGCCGCCGCCCACCACCTCATGGCCGCCGGCAAGCTCGACGCCCCCCCCTGCACGGTCACGGCCGAGTACCAGGTCAAGTTCCGCAGGCCCATCCCCACCAGCGGCCCGATACTCCTATCCGCCCGCGTGGTCGAGTCCGGGCCGGACCGGGCCTTCACCGAGGCCACCCTCAGCGCCGGCGGCCAGGTCTGCGCCATCTGCCGCGGCACATTCGTCGCGGTCAAGCCCGGCCACCCGGCATACCACAGGTGGTAGACCGGAGATAATGAAGAAGAAGGCCCCTCCTTCCGGAGGGGCCTTCCGGTCTTCTAAGCGTCTAGGCTACGGCCGCGCCGTGTCGAAGTCCGGCGTCTTGGCCGCGAGCTTCTCCAGGGTCGTCTCCAGAGCCTGCCCGATCGGGACCACGCGCGTCTTGGCCGGCCCCTTGGGCGGCAGGGTCGCCAGGACCGCGCCCACCTCGGTCACATCCTCGCCGCGGCAGCCGTCCGCCGGGCACTTCTGCGACACGCGGCAGCTGCCCTGCCAGACATAGTCGTTCTCGCCGCGCACGAGTATGCCTTCCACCAGTCCGGTGTAGGCGTTGAACACGGCCGAGCCCGAGTTGCCGCCGTAGGTGTCCAGGTTGGCCACGAAATAGCCCTTCGGGGAGGCGTCGCGCACCGTGGCCCCGCCCGCCACCTTGGTCGGCAGGCCCGCCGGGTGCCCGATGACGAAGAGCGGCGTCTTGTTGGCCGGCTCGCTCTTCTTGTTGAGGACCAGGGGCGTGTGCCCCTTGACCGGGCGGTCGAGCTTCACCAGGGCCCAGTCCGCGCCCGTGCCCACCTGCTCGCGGCCCAGAAGCTGGGAGCAGGAGTAGACCTCGGAGGCCGGGACCGTGGTCGGCATCTGGCCTTCCTTCTTGACCGCGAAGCCGAACACGAACTTGGTGCCCGTGCAGGCGTCCTGGCTCTTCACGCAGTGGCCGGCCGTCATGATGACGTTCGGGGCGACCAGCGAGCCCGAGCAGAAGGCGCCGTTGACCTGGTCGTAGAAAGGCTCCTCCTTGCAGAGGCTCATGCCCTGGCCGTAGGACTCGGTGGGCAAGGTCGCCACCTGCGTCGCCGGGTCCACGCTGATGCCCGCGCCCTCGAACAGGGCCAGGGTCGAGTCGGCCAGTTTGAGGATCTTCTTGTCCTTCACCTGATAGAGATCCACGCGGTTGTCGTCGCCGTAGATCACCTTCGGATCGACCTGGCACCACGCCGCCTGGCCGAGGAAAAGCATCGCAGCCGTCAGACACAGCACATGCCTCATGGACTCCTCCTGGCAGGCCGCCTGCCACGGTCGAGCCTGCCAGCGGATTCTAGCACAAAAGAACCGCTCTGGGTCAATAGGCCCAGCGGGACCTGGGCCCTTTGGCCGGGGCTAGGGAAGATTGAGCCAGGCGGAGTTCTTCTCCGCGGAGCCGTCCGGGAAGAACCCGCTCTTCTCGAACGAGATCGCGCCGCCCTCCGAACTCACGAAAAAATGCGGGACCCCGCGCAGGGCGACCTTCTCGTCCGGGTCCAGCAGGGTCTTGGCCCCGAACTCGGAAGCGTAGCTCGCCACCGTCGAGATCGAATCCCTCCCGACCACTATGCGGGTCGTGATCCCGCGGCCGGAGAGATGGGAGCGCAGAGCCTTGATGGCGCCGCTCCCCTCGCGGCAGACCGAGCACCAAGGGGCCACATAGACGGTCAGGCACTTCGCGGTCGGGCAGCCGGCCAGCCAGACCATGCCGGCGCCGTCGGCCGTCGGCAGATCCACGTCCAGGACGCTGTCCCTGGCCTTCTCCCGCCGCTCCCGCTCCGCGGCCAGCCGCAAAGCCTCGGCCGCCTCCCGGCGCTTCGTCTCGATGCGGGACTCCTTGATGAGCTTGGCGGCCTGGACCGGGCTCAGCCACCGGGGTTGGCCCGCGGACCAGTGCGTGTCCGAGAAATCCAGGTCGAACAGGGCGTGGAAAGGATGCGCCGCCGCGTCCCGGAACTCGGCCGCCGCCTCGAAAAGCCCCGCCGCCTTGCGCCGGACCGTCTCCGGCAGCACCCGCTCGAAGCGCACGGTCACCGCGCGGCCCTTCACGCGCAGATCCAGCTCGCCGGACCCGCCGCCCCGCATCACGACGTTCTGCACCAGCATGTCCGCGTTGTCGCGCGCGGTGGCGTAAGGGACCACGTCCTCCTCCGCGGAGCGGGCCGGGATACCCGGCAGAAGCGCCGCCAGGGCGAGGATCGCGGCGAAGCGTCCTATAGTCCGCCCTCCAGGGCCTCGGCCACGCTCTGCAGGATCTTGACCCGGGCCCAGCGCTTGTCGTTGCCCTCGATGAGGACCCAGGGCGCTCCTTCCGTGCTGGTGCGCTCGATCATCTCGCAGGCCGCGGCCTCGTAGGCGTCCCACTTGGCCCGGTTGCGCCAGTCCTCCTCCGTGATCTTGTACTGCTTATAAGGAGTGACCTGCCGGTCCTTGAAGCGCTTGAGCTGCTCCTCCGCGCTGATGGCGATCCAGAACTTGCGCACGATGGTGCCCGCCTCGGCCATCTGACCTTCGAAGTCGTTGATCTCGGCGAAGGCGCGGCGCCACTCCGCGGCGGCGGCGAAGCCCTCCACCCGCTCCACCAGCACCCGGCCGTACCAGCTCCGGTCGTAGATGGTGACCCGGCCGGTGCGCGGCAGGTCGCGCCAGAAGCGCCACAGGTACGGCCGCGCCCGCTCCTCGTCGGAAGGGGCCGCCACCGAGTCCAGGCGGAAGAGCCGCGCGTCCATGGCCTGGGTCAGCCGCCGGATGGCGCCCCCCTTGCCCGCCGCGTCCGGGCCCTCGAAGACCAAGGTCAGGGAGCGGCCCTTCTTCTTCAGGCGCCGGGACGCGGTGCCGATGCGGTTCTGCAGCTTCTCCAGCCGCTCCTCGAACTCCTTCTCGCCGAGCTTGAGGGAGAGGTCGAGCTTGCGGATGACGCTGTTGGCCTTGGGCTTGGGATGGTCCGGCTTGTGATCGGCCTTGGCCTTGGACCTCGACTCCTCCAGGCGGCGCTCCAGGGCGTCGAGGAACAGGCGCGCCGCGGTCAGGTTCCGATAGCGCCGGTCCGTGGCCTCCACGATGTGCCAGGGCGCCTCGCCCGTGGAGGTCTTCATGAGGGCGTGCTCGCAGACCTCGCGGAAGCGGTCGTAGCGCTTGTGGAACTTCCAGTCCGCGTCCGTCACGCGCCAGCGCGTCTCCGCGTCCTTCTCCAGCTTCTGGAAGCGGCGCTTCTGCTCGGACTTGGAGATATGGAACCAGAGCTTGACCAGCAGGACGCCCTCGGCCGAGAGCATGCGCTCGAACTCCACCACCTGGTCCAGGCGCTGGTCGAGCTCGGCCTGGCCGGTCTCCTTGAAGACGCGGCTGACGATGGGCTGGGAGTACCAGGAGGTCAGCAGGACCGCGGCCTTGCGCTTCGGCGGCAGGATGCGCCAGAACTTCCAGAAGAACGGGCGCTCGCGCTCCTCGTCCGTGGGCTCCCCCCAGGCGTGCACGGCCAGGCCCCGCGCGTCGAGCCACTCCAGCAGCTGGTTGATGAACTCGGTCTTGCCCGAGCCTTCCACGCCGCCGACGAGCAGGACCACGGAGAAGTCCGCCGCGGCCAGGCCCCTCTGGGCCTCGAGCAGGGCCGTCCTGAGCTTGGGCTCCTGGCGCTTGAACTCCGCTTTTTCCAGAGCGTTGCCGACTTCCGCGGTCTCGAACATGATAGTGGCCTCCTAGAGCCGCTATCTTATCATAAGTCGGAATCGACCAGAACGGCCCGCCGAACTCTTAGTCTCGCCGACCCGTTCCGTCGCTCCGTTTATCAAGAACTCCGGAGCGTCTAGTATATCCACCCCGGCACGCCCTGCGAGCGCTCGCGCGGCTGCCGAGGCCGCTGGGGCGGCAGCTCGATGGTGGGGGTGCTCTCCTCATCGATGCGCAGCCGCTCCTCGAGGGGCGAGACGTCCCGGGCCGGCTGGCGCTGGCGGCCGCGCGCCGTGGCGCTCACGCCGCCGAAGCGGTAGGAGACCGTGAAGCGCTGGGTGTCGCTCAGGGACCCCGCCATGCCCCAGGCGTAGTCGAAGACGACGCGGCCCCGCCAGCGCAGGCCGAAGCCGATGGTGAGCCCCGGGGCGTCGCGCAGGAACTGGTAGCCCATGCGCATGCCGTAGGACTTCTGCCAGAAGTATTCCAGGCCGATCTGGGCCAGGGCCTGCCGGTCGTAGAAGCGGTACTCCCCGTCCGCGGCCGCGATGAAGTTGTGCACCGAGGGCGTGCCGAACTGCCAGGCCAGGCCCAGGCGGCCGGTCAGCGGCAGGGGGTCGGCCTCCGAGATGAAGCGCATGCGGCTGCCCAGGTTGGCGACCGCGACGCCGGCGCTCAAGCCCGCTTCCGCCGAGTGGGCCAGGTAGCCGATGTCCGCGGCCACGGCGCTGGCCGAGTAGCCGCCGGCCAGGGAGGAATGGATGTATTTGCCCCCCAGCCCCAGGAAGTGGTTGACGCCGTAGCTGGAGTCCCGGAAGTCGACGGGGGTGCTGCCCACGCGCTCGGAGTAGCCGAAGCTGGCCACGAAATCGTCGCCCGCGCTCATGCGCTGGGACTGGCCGGCGGAGCCGTCGACGTTGAGCTGGTTGTACTCGATGGTCCCGTTCTGGGAGAAGAGCAGGTCGGCGCCCGCGCTGGTGTAGCCGTTGCCCGAGATGCCCGTGAAGGGCGTGGGGCCGGCGTAGGCGATGTTCTCCATGGTGCGGTCGAAGGCCGAGTCCGAGGGGGCCGAGACCATGGAGAAGGCGAACTCCTGGGCGTTGAGCCGGCTCATGGCCCCCGGGTTGTAGTAGAGCGCCGAGGCGTCGGTGCCCACCGCGGTGAAGGCGCCGCCCATGCCCATGGCGCGCGCGCTCATGGGGACCTGCAGGATGGGCGCCCCGGTGATGCCGGGGTTCTCTCCCCCCTGGACCGGGCCTGCCGCGAGCAGCGCCGCCGCCAGGAGGGTTCGCCTCATGAGGGGCCTTTCCTCGCCAGGCGCTTGACCAGGGCCGCGGCGGCCGCCACGCGCACGCGCATGGAGGCGTCGGAGGCCATGGTCTGGCCCAGGAGCTTGACCGCGTCGTCCCCGGGCGCGGCCGCGACCACCTCCAGGGCCAGCAGGCGGCCGTCCACATCGGTGGCGCGCAGCTGGCGCTCGGCCAGGTCCAGGGAGACCTTCTCGCCGCGCGCGGCCAGCCCGGCCATGGCGCGCAGGGCCAGGTGCGGGGACTTCTCGTCGGCCGCGAGCTTGCGCAGGGCGCCGAGCGCCGACGGCTCATCCGGGATGAGCGCCAAGCCGCCCGCGGCCAGGTAGCGCACGCGCAGGCTCTCGTCCTGCATGTGCTCGACGTAGAGGGATGCGTAATTCTCGTCCTTGGTGGCGGCCAGGGCGGACACGGCCTCGGCGCGCACCGCGGGCGAGGGGTCCTTGGCCGCCGCCATGAGGGCCTCGCGCGCGGCGGCGATGCCAGCCTGGCCCAGGGCCTTGACCGCGGCGGCGCGCACCGTCTCGTCCTTGTGCTTCGCGGCGGCCAGGAACTGGTTGATGAAAGGGGCCACGGGGGGCTCGGCGGCCAGGTCGAGCCGGCACAGGGCCACGGCCGTGGCGTCGCGCACCGCGCCCGAGGCGTCGGTCAGGGTCTGCTCCATGAGCGCGACGGCCTCCTCGCTGGCCATGTCGGAGAGGCGCACCAGGGCCTGGGCCCGCGCCTTGGTGTGCGAGAAGGCCTTCATCTCCTGGGCCGGGGTCGCCGTGCCTTTGACGGGGGCGGAGCTGTGGACCAGGTCGATGAGGATGCGCCGGCCGGACTCGTCGCCCAGGCGGAAGAGGCTGGTGGCGGCCTCGATGCGCACGAAGTCGTCGCGGTCCCTGCCCGCCTTCTTGAGCAGCTCCACGACCTTCTCGGCCGGGTTGCCGATCTCGCCCCAGGCCGCGGCCACGGCGGCGCGCACGTCGGGGTCTGCGTCGGCGGAGCGGCCGGCCAGGAAGTTGAGGGCCTGGCGGCCGATGAGGGCCTGGCCAGAGTCCGCGGCCGCCGGCTGGGCTGCCTGGGCAGGGGCCGGGGGCTGGACCGGAGCGGAGGCTGAAGGCTTGTCCAGCCCGGGGAGGGAAGCGGAGTCCTTGGGAGCGGCCTGCACGTGGGCCGCGAGCATAACCAAAGCAGCAGCGCAGAGGAGCATGCACTGGCAGGATAGTCTTTGACGTTTACATAAATATTTCATGGTCATGCCTCCCAAAAACGGCCGCCTCCCGTACGGGGAGGCGCGTAAAGAGTGGGCCCGCCAGGAATCGAACCCGGATCCCGTGGTTCGAAGCCACGTACTCTATCCATTGAGCTACGGGCCCTAAGGGGTGATTCTACAACAATCCGAGGAGGCGCACGACATCCTCCACGGAGAAGTGCTGGTAGGACTCCAGGCGCAGCTCCGCCGCCGCCTCGTCCCCCTCCCGGCGCAGGGAGACCTCTTTGAGGCTGTACTCGTGCCACTCTCTCTTGGCCGCGTCCTTCTCGTTGGCCTTGCGGTCCGCGATGAAGCGCTCGGCCGCGTCGCGCTCCCAGAAGGCCGCCTCGGGATAGAGGTACTTGCCGTCGCCCAGGCCCGTCTCGTAGCGGTCCTCCAGCAGGACCACGAAGACCGGGCGGGGGCCGCCGCCCAGCTCCCGCAGCACCGCGGCTGGGACCTTGGCGGCGGGCAGGCGTGCGGGGAAATTATCCTCCCAGTTCACCGCGGGCCGGCCGCGGTACTGGCCCAGATCCGGCAAGGACAGCCCCTTGGCCTTCAGCTCCTTGGGCTCCAGGAAGTCCACCCGATGGTTGCGAAAAGCCTCCTGGTGCAGGCTGTCCCAGGCCAGGCTGCCCACGGCGTGGAAGACCCAGCCTTCCTTGCCGTGCAGGAGCACGCCGTCGGAGCCCTGCTCCCCCAGGAAGATGCCTACCGTCCCGCCGAAGGTCTCGAAGACCTGGAACCCCTTCCCAGCGCCAGCCATGCTCAGCGCTGGGCGAAGAGGGCCGGCACCGGCTTGCCCAGGAAGACGAACTGCGCCGCGCTGCCCCGGAAGATGTCCACGTCCACCGGCCCCTTGATGCCGCGCAGGGACGCCTTGTTGGAGACCTGCCAGAA
>JACRDS010000106.1 GCA_016212825.1 Elusimicrobiota bacterium
CAAGCCGCCGGCATCAGCCGGGACATCGCCCCCGTCCTGGAATCGGTCCGAACGGACGCCGCTGTCCCCTCGGAATCGTCCCGGGAAGCTGGCGAAGGCATATTCCAACGCCTGCTGGGCCTGCGCACGCAGCCGGCGCCTGCAGCAGTCGAGGTGCCTGCGGCCGGAACCGCCGACGCCGTGGCCAAGCCGGCCTTGGACGTGAGCCCCAAGATCCGGGTCAGCCCGGTCTCCGCGAAGCTCCCGGGCGTCTTCTTCCTCAAGTTCCTGCGCGGCACCACCTTGGAAACCATGCTCGGCATCCTCAAGAAGAACGGCGTGGAGCCCGAGGTCTACGCTGACAACGGGGACGGCTTCCGGGCGCGGGTGGCCCTGCCTGAAGAGCGGATCCCTGCGGCCGCGGGCCGCCTCGCGGCTGAAGGCCAGATTGAGACGGTCGAAGTCAGCCGCGCGGTCTACGAGCGCCTGCGCTCAGCCGTCCCGCGCTCCGGCGAGGTGCCGGAGCTCGACGCCTTCCCGGTCTTTTTCGAGGTCGAGCGCTAGAAGGGCATCAGGCGTCGGACGCTGGCTTCCACGACCAAAAAGGAGGTATCCGGCCCCTTCTCCGTGGTGTCGTAGATCTCGCTGCCGCTGACCACCTGCGCGAGGTAGGGGAAGTAGTGGCGCAGCTCCGACTCGGAGGCGCGCAGGAAGAGGTAGTGCCAGAGCAAGGTCTGCCCGCGGCCGGGAGCTTCCCAGAGGCGCTTGACCTGTTCCCTGTAGGGAGGGACCTCCAGGCGGGCCGGCGCGCTGTGGCGCTCGTGCACCGCGTGGCGCTCCCGGTAGGGACTGCCGTACTCCCCTGAGGGACCGCGCTCGGCCAGCCCGGCGCGGCGCAGGTCCTCCAAAGCGCGGCGCACCTGGGGCAAAGGCAGGCGCAGGACCTCGGCCACGCTCTCGGGCCGCCAGTCCGCGCGGTCGCCGGAGAGCACGTGCCAGGTCCAGTAATGGGCCGGGTCCTTGCGGATGAGGCGCGACTGCTCAGGGCTCAGCGGGGCGAGCTTGGCCTGCAGGCTGCGGCTCAAGGCCTTGCGCAAAGGCGAGCTGGCCGAGGACGGCGGCCGGGCTCCCGGGCCCAAGGACTGCAGGCACAGCTCCAGCAACTCGCCCGGACCCAACAGCGTCTCGAGATAGGCCCGGAAGAAGCGGTGGGCCTGCTCCGGCTGCTTCCAGACCTGCAGTTGGGCGACCAAGGCCCCGAGCACCGGCGGCTTGGGCAAGGAGCGGCCGGCCTCGATATTGAGGTACTGCTTGTAGGTGCAGCGCACCGCCCCGCGCCCGCCCGCGGACTTGAAGAACTCGCGGGCGGAAGGATGGCCGGCGAGCTCGCGGCAACGGCGCAACTCCTCCGAGAAGGCGCTCATGGGCCGCGCCTCTCCTCATCGTAGCGGGATGACGCGCCGGGCGGACCGCTCCCCTTTCTCGTTCTGGACGACCTCCAGCTCGACCCGTTCGCCCTCGATCAGCGTCTGGTAGCCGCTCCTCTCGATGGCGCCGGCGCGGACGAAGACATCCTCGCCGTCGTCCGCGGCGATGAAGCCGTAGCCCCGGGCGTCGTTGAACCACTTCACCTGTCCCCCCACGCGCGGGGCGTAGGACAGGCCGACGGAGCTCACCGCGCTGAACCCCGCCACGACGCGCACGTCCTGCTCGGGCAGACCTAGGACGCGGAAGCCGGTCAGGGAACGCTCCCAACTCCGCGCGGCCTGGGACACGTAGTAGACGAACTGGTCCGTCTCCGTGACGCCGGCGCCGACGCGCAGCTGGACGAAGACCTCGTAGGAGCCCCCGGGCCGCAGGACCTTCTCCAGATCGCGCTCGATGACTCCGGACCGCAACGGGGCCAGGGCAGGCACGGCGCTGCGACGGCTGCGGGAGGCGAGCAGGGCCAAGGCTCCCAGGCCGGCGCCGCCGATGACCGCCACGGTCAGCGCCAGCGCGATCGGCGTGAGGATGCCCAGTCCGGCGAAGGCCACCAGTCCCAGCAGGCCGGCCAGCGCCGAGCCGTAGGCGACCTTGCCGCGCGTCGTGGCCACGTCCAGCCAGCCCGCCGTCCCGCTCAGCCCGGCCTTCGGCGCGGCCGGGGGCGCGAAGGACCCCAGCACGCCCGCGTCTTTGGCTTCGGACATCTCGTAAAGGCGCTCGATGCGCTGGTTGGTGTCCGGATGCGTGATGAACAGGTTGAACAGGAAGTCGTCCTGCTTGCCCACCACCATCTCGGAGAGCGGGTCCGATTTGGGCAGGGCGTCGGCCCGGTGCAGCTGCTCGATGGGGTTGACCGTGTAGAGGTGCGCGTTGGCCGACACCAAGGGCAGGCGCCGCGCCGGGAGCCTGTAGCCGGCCGCCGGCCGCCAGGTGGTCAGCAGACCCAGGGCCAGGGCCAGGGCCTCCGGGTCCTCGCTGAGCTTGGCCCCGTCCTCGTCGGCCATGCCCTCGTTGGAGCGCGAGGACGCCATCTGGGTCAGCTGCAGCACGATGGGCGCCCACAGGGCCGCGAAGACGCGCAGCAGGGCGGGCAGGGACTTCGCGGTCACGGCCGTGGAGATGGGCTCCAGGCCCACGCGGGTGTCGCCCTTGAGCAGGTCCTCGGGCTTCTGCTTGGGCGGGAAGAAGAACTCCTTGAGCTTCCTGGCCGCGGCCTGCGCGTGGCCCACCGCCCACATGACGCCGTAGGCGGCGAAGGCCACGCCGCTGCTGATGGCGCCGGCGATGGAGCCCAGCAGCATGTGCCGGTCCATCACGTGGCTGAGCTCGTGCGCCATGACCCCGCGCAGGGCGCGGGTGCCCAGCTTCTTGAGGTCCGCGGGGTCGGCCGCGCGCACGGCCTCGGCGACCGGCACCGGGCCGGCGTCGGCGGCCACGCCGGGGATGGAGCCTCTGATGGCCTTGCGGAAGACCTTGAAAGCCTTGCTGTCCGGGTCCGAGGCGGCCAACAGGCGGATGACGCCCGAGCGCACGTTCTCGGGCACGAAGGTCATCTCGCGCAGGACCTTGGTCAGGCCGACCAGGGCGTGGAAGGGGCTGCGGCCCGTGGCGTAGGCGTTGGGCGCCTCCAGCGGGTCGTTGACCAGCTCGGGCATGGGGATGGGCTTCTGCCCCTTGGCCGCGCGCCTGGCGTTGATGCGTTCGCGCAGCTCCCGGATGACCGAGAAGAACTCCGCGTCCTGGACCTCGTCGGCGGGCTTGGTCTTCATGATCAGCTTGATGATCTTGGTGGCGAAGAAGAACGGGATGCCGGCCAGCACCGCGGCGATGGCCAGGTTCTTGCCCAGGCTGACGAGGCCGAAGACGGTCATGCCCATGCCGAAGCCCATCACGGCCATGGAGCCGATGAGCAGGCCGGTCTTGAGCCAGTAGCGGTACTTCGGCCAGCGGCCGGGCTTATCGGACCCGGTGTCCGGGTCGGCCAGGGGCTTGACCGTGGTCGAGGGCGCGGGCGCGGCCTTGGGCAGAAGCTTGCCCAGCAGGACCTCGGTCCAGTTCGCGGCGCGCTCCGCGGCGAAGGCGATGACCAGGAAGGTCAGGGGGCTGGTGAAGGCCGTGGCCGCGGTGAAGGCGAAGAGGCCCAGGTAGAGGGTGTTGAAGTTGAGCACGTTGTAGACCAGGTTCTTCCAGAGCGGCGCGCCCTTGTCCCAGCCCCAGCTCTTGGAGCCCAGGAACTGCCAGGCGAAGAAGGCGTAGTTGCTGTAGACCGCGCTGAAGCCGGTGAGCAGGGCGAAGACCACGCCGGTCATCACCCACTGGAAGCTCGGGAAGCGCAGCTTCTGCAGGCTGCCGGGCACGGAGAAGGGCCGGCCGGTCTCGGCCGAGAAGATGATGCGGCCCAGGAAGAAGGCCAAAGTGGTCATGACCGGGAGCATCATCATGCCCAGCATGGGCCCGATGCCGATGATGCCCGCGGCCGCGGCGCCCAGGAAGGCGGGCAGCACCGCCAGGCTGCCCCAGGTCGCCAGGCCGTCGAGGAAGGAGGAGCCGCCGCCCAGGGTGCGGCCGGCCACGAGGCCGGCCAGGGGCAGGCCGGCGGCGGCCAGCTGTTCGAGCGAGACGATCGCGGCGAAGCTCGGCGCCGCGATGGCGACCGCGCCCAGGAAGGCGCCGATGGAGAGGTCCAGGACCCATTTGACCTTGGTCAGGCGCGGCGAGTCGCGCAGGGAGAGGCGGTAGCGGGCGTAGAGCGCCACGGGCAGGAGCAGGGCGCCGGAGCTCACGGCCCAGACCGCGGCGACCGGGACGAGCCCGAAGATGGCGGGAGCGAAGGTCACGGCCAGGGCCTGCAGGCCGAAGACCGCGCCGCCGGCCAGGGCCACGCGGCCGATGGTGGTCAGCGCGCCGAGGATGCGTCCTTGGTTCGGTTCCACCGCGCGCAGGATGCGGGCGGAGAAGTACGCGGCCGCGACGGCTCCGGCGAACCAACCGACCACCGGGGCGACCGCGAAAGCGGGGATGAGGGCCTTGACGCCCAGGCCGGCGGCGATGCCCGCCAGGGAACCGAGGGCCGTGACGAACTGGCGCTTCTGCTGGGTCTTCCAGGCCGGTTCGGCCTGGACGGCAGGGGCCTTGACCGAGTCCGGGGTCCGAACCTTGGCCTCCGCGGACGGCGCCTTCTCCAGGACGACGCTCATGGTCGCGACGCCCTCGTTGCTGGCGAAATCGTAGACCACGGGCATGCCGGCGGCGCGGTACAAGACGGCCTTCTGGCGCAGGAGATCTTCCGGATGCCCCATGCGGACGAGGACATGGGGTTCGCGCATGTAGGACATCTGGTGGGACGGGATGCCGGGCTCTATGCGGTAGCTCAGGAAACCGGCGGCGGAGAGCAGCGGGGCCAGGTCCTTCTCGACGGCGCCCCTGAGGGCGGGCGTGACGGCCGGGTCGGCGGCGACCGCGTCATCCGAGGTCTCGGCCTGGCGGATGCCCAGGATGCGGTCCATGATGGAAGCGGCCGAGGTCTTGGCCGTGCCGTCGGACATGGAGCCGAGCTGGTCCGGGGTGATGGACAGCTTCTCCTTCTCGCCGAGGAGCCCGTCGAGCTTGGCCTCCGCGGCCGGCTGCTCGGCGGCCGGAACCGCGGCGCCGATCTCGTCGAGGACCGGTCCGGGCAGGGGCAGCGACTCCGACTCGCCGACCTTGACGGAGGGCGCCGCGAGGGGCGCGGCCAGGCCCTGGACCACCGGGGAAGGGGCCGCCGACTGGGGAGAGAGAACGCCTTTGAGCCCTGGGGAAGAAAGTCCGAAAGCGGAGTTGGAAAACCCGCTGATCGGGGCGACGCCGCGCGCCGGCCCCTGCAGGCCGACGGGGACGGACTTGACGGAGCCCTGGCTGATGACGGCGCCGGCGGCGGCGTAGGCGGACAGGCCCGGAGCGGTCAGGATGAGGGCGGCGGCTATAAAAGAGGAAAGGAGTTTCTTCATGGCTCCTATTCTAGCGCCGTCTATGCCCTCCCCCTGCGGGTCTTAGGTCCTAAGGAAGGCGCGTTTTTCGGCCCAGGAAGAGCGGCCCCATGGGCCCACGGAGGGCCCGCTCAGCGGACCAGGGAGCGCGGCCCGCGCGTCAGCTTGATGGGCCCGGGCGGCAGGGGCGGCTCGGAGGGTCTGGGCAGGGGCTGGCGGCCGCGGACCACGATCCCGGTCTGATAGTAGCGGCGCAGCTGCCCGTCACGGTCCTCGTAGTCGTGCCAGCGCTCCAGGAGCTCGGCCAGGGACAGGTAAGTGTAGCGCTCCGGAGTGGAAGGGTCCATGACGTAGGCGTAATGCTCGTCCATCCCCGTCAGGACCACGTAATGGCCGTCGTCCCAGCGCTCGGACCAGGGGGTGTCCTCGTCCTCCCGCCAAGCCTGGATGTCGAGGATGACGGAAGCGCCCTGCCGCAAGGCCAGGCGCAGGTCTTCCAGGGTCATGTTCTCGCGCAGCGCCGAGTCCAGGCCGAGCTGGGAGAACGCTCGGGCCATGTTGTCCGGCGGGGTGCCGTCCTTGGGCCTGGTGCCCAGGAGCTCGTAGAGGGAACGTTCGTCGCCGTCGTAGGCCCGCCAATAGCGCAGCACGGCCAGGGCCGCGGCCGCGCCGCAGCTGTAGCCTGTCTCCTGTTCGACGATGGGCACGGGCTGGTAGTCGGCCGGGATGCTCGGCTGAGGCAGGCCGGACACCGCCGGAGCCCCATAACGGGGCCCGGAGGCGTCGAAGAAGCGGTCGAGGACGGGCCGGCCGTCCTGGCGGCCAGAGGCGGATCCCTCGGTCAGGCGGCCGGTGACTCCGTCGAGGCTCCGCAGGACCGGGACTGGTGCGGCGATCAAGGCCGCCGGCTGGAGCGCGGGCATGGGGGCCGGCAGGGATGGCAGCGCGACCCCTGGAGCGGAGAGGCTCAGGGCCAGCCCTTGAAAGGATTCGAGCCGGAAGCCGGGCGCCGTCAGAGGGACGGCCGGGGCGCCGAGGCCAAGGCTCAGGCGTACGGACGCCCCCGTCGCGACGGCGGCGGAAGCGGCGCGTCCCGCTCCGACGAGGAGCAGGGCCCCCAGGCACAGAGGTCCTACGCATCGCATCAGGGACAGGTTAACCTGCGGCGCGCCCTGGGCCCAGGGGCGAAAGGCCCAGGCCCCTCTGGGTCTCTGGACTCTTTCTCGAGAGTCTCGATCCCGCTAACATAGTCATATGAACAAGATACCGTTCCTCTTCGCCGCGCTCCTCGCCGCTCCGGCCTCGGCCCAGCAGCTGCCGGACCTCTCCGCGGTCCAGAGCCAGCTCAGCGCCGCGGTCAAGGCGACCCCGATCAAGGGCTACGTCCAGCCCAGATACGACCTGCAGTGCGTCTTCACCGGCGTGCTCGCCATCATGGGCAAGGCGGCGAAGGCCGACATCCCCATGCCCGCGCTCTACCTGCAGGACAAGACCCCCTTGAAGCAGCTCCAGGACGCGGTGGAGCCGCAGTGGAACATGCGCCCGGACATGTTCGTCAACGTCTATTCCGCGGCCCAGAACGCGGTCTATGTGATGAACGAGGCCGAGTACTACCGCAAGCTGGGCCGCTTCGTGGACGATTCCATCGCCCATGAGCTGGCCCACTACGTGCAGGTCAAGTACAGGGGCATCCGCATCGAGGATTTCGACGACGGCCTGGAAGGCGAGGCCGTCTCGGTGCAGACCGAGTTCCGCGACCGCTACATGAAGACGGGCGTCTCCCCATGCGGACGCTAGCCCTGGCCCTGCTCCTGGCCGCTCCGGCGGCCGCGGCCCCCTCCTGGGAAGCACAGGTCTCACAGGCCAGGGGGGCTCTCGGCTCCGCTTTCGCAGCGTCCGCCCAGGACTGCGGCTCGCCCTGGGTGAGCGTCTCGGCCCAGACGCCCGAGGACGCGGCCCTGGCCTGCCAGGGCTTCAAGCGAGCCCTGCGCTTCATGGCCGAGCAGGGCGCCGCGCCCAAGACCCCGGTCAACATCGTCATCGCGGACCGCTTTCCGGAGCGCTACGCCAAGTACGGCGTGGACAACATGCACGGCTTCTACGACACGGACACGCGCGAGGTCCACATGAAGTCCTACCGGCGCTTCGCGCAGACCCCTCCCGAGAGCACCCCCCTGGGGGTGGCTCCGAGCCGGGAGCTCCTGGTCTCCTACATCGCCCATGAGGTCGGCCACCACATCTCCGTGCAGGCCTACGCCGGCGCGGCCAAGCTCATCCCGCACGCCCACGGCGAGTTCATCTCCTATTCCCTCCAACTGGCCACCATGGAAGAGAGCCTGCGCGAGGAGCTCGTGCGGCTCTACCGGATGGACGGTCGCGGCGGCTTCGGATCCACGGACCAGATCAACATGACCATCCACGACATGGACCCGCAGGCCTTCGCCGTGAAATCCTACCTGTTCTTCACCGCGCCCGAAGGAAAGGCGGCTTTGCGCGGCATGCTGGCAGGGACGGTCCCGGACGCGGGGCTCTAGCCCGCTCGGCCGCGACGCAAAGGCAGGATGGAAAGCGCGGTCACCAGGGCCACGGCGCCCAGGATGACGGCCAGCCGCAGGTAAGGCTCGCCCTGAGCCTGCCGCTGCTGGACCAAGGATGCCAGGGTCCGCAGCCACTCGAGCGCCCCGGCGGCGAGCACCAGCTGCAGGGTCCGCGAAGCCCAGGGCTTGCGCACGGCCAACAGCCCGATGAGCAGGAGCATGGCCGCGGCCGCCGCCGCCGAGCCGCCGTGCAGCCAGTGGGCGGCCAGGAGCAGAAGGCTCAAGCCGGGCAGCATCAGGACCATGCTCTGGGCACCCGCGGAAAGGTTATCATATCCGCATGAATCCGCGGCCTATCAAGCCCGCCGGCCGGCCCCTGCGGGGGACGGTCCAGGTTCCGGGCGACAAGTCCATCGCCCACCGGGCCCTCATCCTCGGACATCTGGCCGAGGGCGGACTGCGGGTGACGAATCTGCCGGATGGCGCCGACATCCTGGCCACGAAAGCCTGCCTGGCGGCCCTGGGCCGGCAGAGCACGCTGCCCTGCGGCGATTCCGGGACCACCATGCGCCTGCTCATGGGAGTGCTCGCCGGGACGGAGGGCGAAGCGGTCCTGGTCGGCGGAGACTCCCTCTCGCGGCGGCCCATGGCCCGCGTGGCCGAGCCGCTCCTGGCCATGGGGGCGCAGGTCACGCTCTCGCCGGCCGGGACCGCGCCGGTCCTGGTGCGCGGCCGCCGGCCGCTCAAGCCCCTGCGCTGGCGCCTCAGCGTGCCCAGCGCCCAGGTCAAATCCGCGGTCCTGCTGGCCGCCCTGAGCGCCGACGGGGAGACCGTGGTCGAGGACCCTTTCGGCACCCGGGACCATACGGAGCGCCTGCTCTCCTGGCTGGCGCCCGGCATCGTGGAGCGCGACGGGGCGCTGGTGCGCCTGCGCCCCGCGCCCCTGAAGGGCGGCCGGTCCTTCGCCGTGCCGGCAGACCCCTCGTCGGCCGCCTTCTTCGCGGCCGCGGCCGCCTTGGTGGAAGGCTCCGAGGTCTCCCTGCCCGGGGTCTGCGTCAATCCGACCCGCCTGGGATTCTTCGAGGTCCTGCGCGGGATGGGCGCCCGCGTCGAGCTCTCGGCCCTGCGGGAGTCCGCCGGCGAGCCGGTGGCGGACATCACGGTCGGCTGGGCGCCCCTGCGCGCGGCGCGGGTCCCGGCCGGGAAGGTCCCGGCCCTCGTCGACGAGATCCCCCTCCTGGCCGTCGTGGCTTCGTCGGCGCGGGGGACCACGCGCCTGGAGGGCCTGGCCGAGCTGCGCCTCAAGGAGTCCGACCGGCTGGCCGGGACCGCGGCGGCCCTGCGCGCCCTGGGCGGCGAGGCCCGCGTGGACGGAGACGCCCTGGAGGTCCGGGGACCCACGCCCCTGCGCGGCGCTTCGGTCGAGACCCTGGGCGACCACCGGCTGGCCATGGCCTTCTCCGCGGCCGCCCTCGCCGCGCAGGGCGAGAGCGCCCTCTCCGACGCGGCCTGCGCCGACAAGTCCTATCCGGCCTTCTTCCGGGACCTGGCGGCCCTGCGCGGCTGAGCCGGCGCGCTGGGGCGGGAGGCTAGGGGTGCTTGGCCTTGAACTCGGCCAGGACCTTGCTCAGCGTGGTGCGCGGCGTGTCGTGCCGGCAGAGCCACTGGTCCCCGTCCTTGACCATCTCGGTGACCGCCCGGCGCACCAGGCCCAGGTCCATGGTGCGCACGAAGAGGACCAGCGGGCCGAAGTAGTAGTCCAGGCCGGCCTTGGCGAAGGCCTCGGCGAACCAGGACGGGGTGGCGGCCAGGATGGAGAACTGCCGGCCGTCGGCCAGGCTCACCTGGACCGCGGCGCTGCAGTGGCCCGGGCTCTGCGCCGGCTCGGCGTCGGTGATCTCGATGGCGTCGACGCGCGGCTTGGGGCTCACTTCTTCCTGCCTTTGGGCTTCTTCTTTTCGCCGCGCTGGGAGTTGTAGTAGCGCAGCCAGAAGCCGCTCATGTCCGCGGCCATGGCCTCCACGGCCTTGCCCAGCCCCTCCTGGTCGAGGCGCCGGGCGAAGAGCACCGGGTCCCCGTAGGAGAAGTCCTTGCCCGCCTCGTTCATCTTGTGCGCCGCGTGGCTGGGGGTGAGGACGCCGAACACCGAGGCGCTGCCGTCCTCCAGGTTGACCCGGATGTCGGCCGAGCCGGAGTCCGGGTTCTCCGGGGGCGCGCCGACGAACTCGATGCTGCGGATGCGCGGGATGACGGGCCTGGGGGATGATATTACCAATTTCCAGGCGCCCGTTGACAGCCGCTCAGAAGTGCGACAGCGGATAGTCGGTCCGGGACGTCTCGGGCGCCGCGACCGGCAGGCGCAGCCTGTCCATGTAGGGAGAGGCTTTGCCGGACAAGGCCAGGCTCACGGTCCTGCGATAGAGCCGCCGGGCTTCGGCCACGCTGCGCCGGCCCTGGACGATGTCGTCGGCGAGGTTGAGGCAGAGGCGGTTGAGCTCCTCGCTGTTGCTGCGCGCGGCGAGGTCCCTGCCGTCGCTGTAGGCCGAGGAGCCGTAGGGGAAGAGGACGGGTCCGGTGAGCCCGCGGGTCGACCCTTCGTAGCCGACCGCCTGCTCCAAGGGCGCGGCCAGGGCGTTGAAGACGACGATCCGCTTCCAGGGGCGATGGGCGTCCCACTGGAGCCGGTCGGCGAGCACGTAGTCCGGCGGACCGTACTTCTCGATGGTCTGCCGCGCCACGAGCCGCGAGAGCGACGACCAGCCCGCGGTCTGCGCGACCGCCCGAGCCTCGGCTTGGGCCCGCGCATGGCTGTCCCAGCGATAGGCCCCGTAGCTGGCCAGGACGAGCCCCCCCGCTATCATAACCGCGATCCCGGCGTCTTTGTTCTTCATGGCGCGCCTCCCCTGCGCATAGGGTAGACGACCGGGAGCAGAAAAAGGTCAAGCCGCGGACTAGCAGGTTGCTGACAAAGCAGGGCCTTGCTCCCGTCCGATCGCCGAGCGCCTTGCAGGCAGTCCGAGGGGGATGCGACAAAACCTCCGACGGAGATCCCAATAAAACATCCCGGGGCTGTCCCAGGGGGACCTTGAGAGATCCGGGACGGAGATTTTCAGACTCTCCGTCGGGGGTTTTGTCGCAATGACCGCCGGGCCCTCGCAGAACGGACTTTGTCAGCACCCTGCTAGCGGTCCGGCTGCTTGTCCTTGAGGGCCTTGTCCGGCAGGCCGGGCAGGAGCTTGGGAAGGAACAGGAAGCCCAGGCCGACCAGCAGGCCCGCGGCCGCCAGGGGCCAGAGCAGGGCCGGGAAGGCCAGGTGCAGGGTGGTCGTCAGCAGGCCCATGACCGCGTAGCCCAAAGAGATGGCGCCGTTGAAGATGGAGCCGCGCACCGCGATGGTGCCCTCGGACTTGCCGGCCGGGATGTTCTTGTAGAAGTAGGTGCCCAGCGCGTTGTAGGTCGGCCCCAGGAACATCCCCATCATCAAGACCGCGGCGAAGAGCGCCGGCACGTTGCCCCAGAACAGCAGCGGCAGGCCCAGGAAGGCCAGCCCCGCTCCCACGTATTTGATCCAGCCGCGGTCCGTGAGCCTGCCGGTCAGGGCCATCAGGGCCGCGCCGGCCGCGGCGGCGGCCGCCGCCAGGAGGATGCTGCCCGGAGCCAAGGTCAGGAAGGTCCAGGCGCCCAGCAGAGCCAGCACGCCGGCCTGGATGAAGCGCTGGACCTTCACCTTGCCGATGAAGGGGATGCGGATCTCGGAGAGCTGGGCCTGGGAGGTGCTGGAGATGAGCTGGCCGAAGAAGAGCGCGCCCAGGAATTGGCCGAGCAGCATGGACTTGCCGGCTTTCCCGGCCAGGGCCTCGGCCATGAGGGGCAGGCCGAAGGACTGGATGGGATAGGCGAGCAAGGCCAGCGCGCTGTTGGCGAGCAGCGCGTAGCGCAGGGGCTTGTTGGCCCAGAGGACCTTGAAGCCCTCCGTGCGGCTCACCCAGTAGATCAGCCCCAGCACGGCGGGGATGGTGGTGTGCAGCACCGGGAACAAGGCCAGGCTGGCGCCGAAGATCAGGGCTTCCTTCCAGTACTTCTTCAGGAAGGCCTTGGCCCCGTCGATCCTCTCCGCCCAGGTCTTGACCGCCTGGCCCTTCTGACCCTGCGGCGCTCCGTCAGCGGCCTTGGTGTTGGCCACGAACTTCCAGATCAGGGGCAGCACCACCAGGAGGTTGACCCCGGCGGCGATGAGGTAAGGGGCCAGCAGGTGCGGCACCGTGGCCTGCAGATAATCCGTCAGCCGGCCCGCGCGCAGGATCAGCCCCAGCAAGGACTGGATCGACAGGTAGTCGATCATGGTCAGGGCGTTGACCGTGCCCAGGTACTTGCCGGAGAAGCGCTTGATGTAGATGCCCTCGGTGGTCATGACCGAGGAGAGCACGAAGCCGTTGCCGATGGAGGCCACGAGCAACGTCCAGAAATTGACGATGCCGAAGGCGCTCATGAGCGGCAAGGCCAGCAGCAGCACGATGTTGAACACCGTGTTGAGCGCCATGGCGTTGCGCGCGGAGAGCTTCTTGGCCAGCAGGCCGCTGACCGGGCCCAAGGCGATGGCGGCCAGCGGGCCCAGGGCCATCAGGGCGCCGTAGGAGGCCAGGCCCACGGCCGGGATGGCGATGAAAGCGTAGGCCGTGGAGGTCAGGAAGAAAGCGGCGATGGAGGCGGTGCGGGAGGTGAATATGCCGAAGAGGGACTTCTTGTCCACGCCGCCGGCATCCTTCTTGGCCAGGGCGCCCAGGATCTCCTGGGTGGCGGCATGGCCCTTGCTGGGCCAGACGAAGACGCGCTCGGTGCGGGGGTCCGCGACCCCGCCCACGGCCAGGGCCAGGGCCCCGGGCGCGCCCTTGGTCATGTTGAGGTCCTCGACCCGGCTGCCGAAGAAGTGGTCGCCCACCAGCAGGGTCTTGGAGGCCGGGGCCGTGCTCCGGGGCAGGAGCCCCACCAGCTTGGTCCCCAGGCCCTGGAGCCTGCCCGGCAGCTTCTGGACCACGTCCTGCATCCGGCCGAAGAAGTCGCCGTTCTTGCGCAGCTGTTCCACGCCGTAGGACTTGTCGATCTTGGCCAGGACCAGGTAGGCGGGGTTCCTCGGGTTGAAAGCCATCCGGCCGGAGACCTCGCGCTCGAGGCCGCGCTTGGCCAGTTCGGACTGCAGCAGTTGCGCCGCGGCTCTCACATCCTCGGCGCTCAGGCCCACCGGCAGGTAATAGGAGTAAGACCAGTCGGTCAGCTCGCCGACCTTGCCCTCGAACATAGCCTCGCCGTAGCGGGCGCGGACGATGACCGCGGCCTCCTGGATGGCGGAGCGCTCGGCCTCGGTCCAGGCCGGCGCCTGGGAGAGCAGCCGGGGCTCGCCCTTCTGGTCGAAGACCAGCAGGCGGGCGCCGCGGTTGGAGCCCACCACCAGGCCCGCTTTCTGCTCCGGGGTCAAGGTGCTCAGGGAATCGAGGACCGTCACGCCCTTGAGGTTGTCCGACTCGCGGTCGGAACGCGCGGTCAGCACCGCGGTCTCCACGCCCGCGTCGGCGGCGGCCTTGAGCGCGGCGGCGGTCTCCGGGGAGGCCCGCTTCTGGTTGCGCTCCAGGGTATCGTCGTAATCGAAGATGGCGGCGTGCGGCTTGTCCGCGGCCAGGCTCTTGAGGATATCGTCGGCATGGGCCCGGGACACCGCGGGCAGGCTCACGACCTCGCCCAGCCCGGCCAGGTCCCGCAGGGCCTTGCGCTTGACCTCGTAGTCGACCGCGGAGCCTTCGGGGTTGGCCTGGCCGATGGCCTTGAGGCTGGTCTTGGCCTCGTCCGTGGCCAGCGCGGCGATGGCGGACACGGCCTCGACGCGCTCGGCGAAGGGGCGGGCGGAGTCGTTGGCGACGGCCTGCAGCTCGGAGACGGACTTCCGGGAAGCGGAGACCGGGGCCGAGAGGGTCGGGGTCAGGGCCGCGGAGGCGGAGAGCTCGGGCACCGAGACCGCGTCGGAGCCTGCGGCGGACTTCGCGGCGCCGGCGTAGACCTGGTCGAGGACCGCGCCCTTCTCTTCCTGGGACGGGGCCGCGGAGAGCTGCTGCGCGCCGATCCGCAGGACCTGCTGGGCCGTGACGGGCGCGGCCTGGGGAGCCGGCGCGACGGGTGCGAGAGTCTGCGCCACCGGAGCCGCCGGAGCGGCCAGGACCGGGATCGCGGCGTTGAGGGCGGAGACCGGGGAGGAGAGGCCCGCGGGGGAGAGCTTGAGCCCGACCGAGACGCTGGGCGCGGCAAGGAGCCCGCCGAGGTTGCCGGGGACCGCGACCGGAGCCTGGACCGCGCCGGACTGCCCGCGCACCACGGCGGCCACGGCCTCGTAGCACCCCAGACCCGGGGTCAGCGCCAGGAACGCCGCCGAGACGACGACGCTCAAGGCCTTCTTGGCCAAGCGCGCGGATCTGTTCTCCATGCTATTAGGATAACAGGCGGAGGCGGCCGAGGGGTTGGGCCCTAGGGGCAGAGACAGGGCGGTAAAGGTCCTACAGGGTTCGGGGACACAATACCTATTTCGGAATTAAGTATGGTGTCCCCGCATTTTTCCGCATTTTTTATACCGCCGCGGGTGCGGAGCGTTTGTAGTCAGCCACGGCCGCGGCCGGCTCGACGAAGCGGTCCGGACCCGCCGGCGTCAGGTTGAGGAACTTGAGCAGGGCCAGGGTCAGCAGGAAGGCGTTCTTGTAGTGCGGCAGGGAGAACACCGCCATGGTGTCGTTCTCGGAGTGCACGATGTCGAAGATGCGCTCGGGCGAGACGCCGAAGAGGGTCATGGCCGCGATGCCATAGCGGCGGAAGGAGCTCGAATCCGCGTCCCCGCCCCAGAGGCTGGCGGGCTTATGGTCGAGCTTCTCCTGGGAAGCCACCTTCTTGACCATCTCCAGCAGGGACTCCGTGGAGTTGTTCTGCCAGGAGAAGGTGCCGTCCACGGCCAAGGTGTCGAGGTTGACGTTGGCGTCGATCTTGGCGCGTTGGTCCTTGGTCAGGGATTTAAGATACCTGGCCGAGCCGATGAGCCCGTCCTCCTCCCGCGCGAAGCTCATAAACACGATGGTGGCCTCGGTCTCCATGTCGCGCATGGCCTGATAGAGGTTGGTGACCATGGTGGTGCCGGTCCAGTTGTCGATGGTGCCCGCGCCCACCTCGGCCTTGTCATGATGCGAGCTCACCACGATGACCCGGTCGGTCCTGCCCTTCTTCACCACGTAGATGTTCTTCTGCCCAGCGCCCGCGTCCTGGGTGATGATCTCCTCGGGCTTGGCGCCGCCCCTCTTGAAAAGCTCGACCACCGCGGCCAGGCGCTCCTCGTAGGTCAAAGGCGAGAGCTCCATGTCCTGGTACATCTGCTCGTCCGTGGCCATGCCCTCGAGCTGGGAGCGGCTGCCGCGGGAGGCGACCACGCCGGCGGGACGGCCGTCCGGGAAGAACAGGCTCTTGGCGAAATCGACGAACTTCTCCAGGCCCGACTTCTCCGCCGCGGGCGCCGCCGGGGCCGGAGGCGCGGCCTTGGCCCCGCCCAGGCTGTCCGCGCCGGGAGCTGGGAGGACAGGGGCATGGCCTTCCGTGCCGGCGACCGGGTCGGCGGTCTCGGTCCGGGCCCGACCGCCGCCCTCATAGAGCCGGTCAAGGGCTTGGCCGGCCTGTTCTCCCCCTTGATTCTGGGAGCCCTTTATGGCCGCATCGGTGCTTTCCAGTCCTTGAAAAGAGGACGCCGGGGCCTTCTCCGCCGGCGCCGCGGTCTGCGATGAGGACAGGGCCTTGGCGGTACGCAGGACAGGCGCGCCGACGACCGGCGCGGCCAAGGCCGCGTCGACCTTGACCTCCGGGGCGGGCAGGAAAGGGATGCTGCTCAGCAGGCTCGGCGCCAGCAAAGAACCGCCCAGTTGGGGGCTGCCGAGCCCTCCGAAGCCGGACCAGAGCGGAATGCCGCCCAGGCGCGGGACGACGCCCTGCGTCGCGGTCTGGGACTGGACCACGGCGCCCATGGCGGGCGAGCCGCCCAGGAGCAGGCATAAAGAGAGTCTCAGGCAGCTGCCATATCGCTTCATGCGGTTCTCCTGACGGTCATGGGATGACGAAATAGTAGAGCGCGTCGGTGCCCAGCTTGCTCATCTGCTTGAAGTAGTCCTTGTCGAAATCGCCTTCCGCGGTCAGCTGGACCATGCGGCCCACGTGGTCCGTGGCCGAGAACAGCCAGGGGCCCCACCACAGGGCGGTGGCCGTGGCGTGCGCGGCGCGCAGGCTCCAGATCCCGGCCATCAGGCCCGCGGTGCGGGCCGAGACCGCGGCCCCCCGCAGCACGGCCAGGGCCTCGTTGAGGAGCAGCCCCGCGCCCAGCAGTCCCGCGCTCTCGCCCGCCAGCGAGGCCGTGCCCCAGGACGCCGCCGCGGCCGGAGCGGCGGCGACTGCGGCGACCTCGGCCGCGGCGACCGCGGCCTCCAGGCCCAGCATGGCCCACAGGATGGGGTTGCAGACGCTCTCCGCCGCTCCCTCCAGGGCGCCCAGAACGACGCCGGCAGCGACCAGGCCGGTCCGCTTCCAGCCCTTCTCCCCCACGCCCATGCGGATGAGACGCCGGCCGAAGGTCCCCACGCCCCAGTGCCCGCGCAGGACGGCCGAGGCTTCCTCGGTGCCGATGTCGGCGTCCACGAAGCGCCGGGTCGTCTCCGGGGACACCGGGAAGAGCTGGGCCTCCAGGACCTCGGTCCGCACCTTGCGGACCCGGGCGGAGAGCTTCTCGCGCGCCCCGGAGTCGAGCCGCTCCAGCGCCCAGGCGTCGCCCTTCAAGGTCCGGAGCAGGGGGTTCTTGGCCAGATCGCCCCCGGTCTCCAGGCCCGTCCCGCGTCCCGGGCCGTCGACGACGCGGGCGATCAGATGCGGAAGGACCGCCAAGCCGGTGAGCACGGTCTCGGCAGCCTTGTCGCAGAACTCTATCAGGGGACCTACGACCGGAGCCTTGAAGAGCCGTGCGCCGGCCCGGCCCAGCCAGGACCTCTTCTCCACGGTCTCCACGGTCTTGACGACCCGGCTCCCCGCGTCCCGCCAGTCCTGCCCGCCCCAGGACTGCTCGGCCAGCACGGCGTCGAGGAAGCCGGCCGCGAAGGACCAGGGTCCCCAGCCCTTCTTCTCGGTCCGCAAGGCGGCGCGCCATTCCCGCCGGCTCCCGCCGCCCGCGTACTCGCGCCAGTAGCCGCGATGGTCCTGGCCGATCTTGCCGTCCACCGAGACCTCGGCCGGCCCCATCAGGACGAAGCCCTCGGGGAGGAACTCGCCGAGCAGGATCCGGCGGCCGCCGTCGGCGCGCTCGAAGACGAGCCGGTAGTGGTTGCGGCCGTCCATCTCCAGGCGCACGGAGGCGGCGCCCTCGGGCCGGTAGCCGGGCAGGTCGCGCAGGAAATCGGAGAGCTCGGCGGCCCGGGCCCCCTGCGGGTCGGCCTCGCCCAGGGCGGCGAAGGCCTCGGCGACGATGCTCCGGGCCAGCGCCAGGCGGGCCGGAGCGCCGGTCTCGCGCAGCAGGTCGGAGACCCCGACCTCGATGAGGCGCTGTCCGGACTCATCCGTGGTCTCGACGATGCGCGCCGAGATCGGCTTGACCGCGCGCGGCGTCCGGGACGCCGAGGCCAGGAGCGGGAGGCCGAGGGGGGCGAGGCCCGGGCCGAGGGACTCCGTCGCCGCGGGCGCCGCGTCGCGCCGCGTCCCCTCGCCGTAGAGGGAATCGAGCGCCGAGCGGTCCTGCGCTCCGCCGCGGTCCTCGCCCTCGCCGAGCAGGGCCTGCGTCCGCGCGATCCGGGAGAAGACGGAGACCGGGACGGCTTCAGCGGCGGCGGCCGCAGCGGCGGCCAGCGGAGCGGCGGCAAGGACGGCGGCGGGCGCGGCCCGGAGGGAGACCTGCACGGACGGGAGCGTCGGCAGGTTGCCGGAGAGCCCCGTCTGCAGGGAAAGGCCGGAGAGGGAGGGACCCGAGAGGGCGCCGGCGGAGCCCAGCGGCAGGCCGGTGAAGGCCGGGACCGCGGGAGTCACGACGCGCTGAGACCGGACCACGGCGCCCCAGGCGGGGGCGGCCGGCAGCAGCTGGGCCCCGATGAGGAGAATGCAGAGAGCGACCCTCATACACGCAGAGTCTAACATGGGGGTCCGGGACCCTCTAGAAGCAAAGGGCCCAATCCCGGCGGGGTAGATGGCCCCCCGCGGATTGGGCCCTACGGCTTAGGCGCCGGAGAGGCGCTTGACGAAGCCGCCCCACTCGGTGAGCTTGTGCCAGGCCAGGCCGAGGTAGCGCGCCCCGTACTGCTGCCACAGATACGAGCTCATGGGCAGCCAGACCGAGGCGCCGGTCGAGCCTTTGATGTCCGGCGTGGCGGCGTTGGCCACGACCAGGGCCTGGTAGGCGGCGGTCACCGCAGCGATGACGGGCGCGGTGACGACGTCGGCCGGCAGCTTGACGACGAAGTCCAGGAAGTCGCCGTAGTCGCTGTAGGCGTAGCGCTGGGTCCGCTGCGCGGCCTTGCGGGCCTGGGCGAACTTGGCGGCGTCGAGACCAGCCAACTCCCGGCCCAAGGCCCGGACCGCCTCCATGAAGACGGGCAGCTTGGTGAGGTCCACGCCGGAGAAGGCGACGTCGCGAGGGTAGTTCGCCACGTAATGCTCGGTGAGCGCCTTGACCAAGGCCAGGCCGTCGTCGGCCTCGGCCGCCAGCCAGGCCTTGAGGACCTTCTCGTAGGGCCAGCCGGCGCCGGGCTCGGTCTGCTCGGAAGCCGCCAAGTAGTGGACGGAGTCGGCGACCTGGGCCATGACCTCGGCCATGGCCATGAGGCAGGCGTCGAAGCCGAGGACGTCGATGGGATGGCCGATGAGCGCGGCGGCCTTGCGCATGACGTCGCCGAGCTGCTCGGTGGTGATGTGGTTGCCGGTCTGGTCGTCCCAGCTGATGTCGAGCGGGGAGACGGCGCCCCGCTGCTTCTTGGCGTGCCAGCCGGCGCCGTGGTCCCAGAGGTCGATCATGTAGCGGCTGGCCGGGAACTTCTCCGCGGTCCAGCGGATGAACTCGGAGAGCTGGTCCGCGCTGCCCATGTCCACGGCGGGCAGTTCCTCGACGACGGGCGAGGCGATCCTGCCGTCCTCCGAGCGCTGGATGAGGAGGCGCTTGGTGGTCTTGCCCAGCGAGGCCCATTGGACCACGATGTTGACGCGGTCGTTGGAGCCGACCTTCTCCATCTGCTTGATGTTCATCTCGCCGAAGCGGTCGAGGTTGTTGTGGCCGTTGAGGAAGACCATGAAGGTCCAGTCCTTGGTCTCGGCCTTCCGGCTGCCGTCGAAGAGGGCGGGGGCGGCCGTCTCCTGGGTCCGGCCCGGCTGCCTGGGCTCGGCCGCCTCCTGCAAGGAATCCAGCGCGCCGGCCTGACCGTCCTCGGCCTGCTCCGGAGCGGCGGCTTGCGGCGCGGCCGCTTCCGGCAGGACGGAGAGGATGGCGGCGGCGGCCTGGACCGCTTCAGCGGGAGCCGCGGTCAGCCCGGGCTGCACGGCCGGAACGAAGAGGCCGGAGGCCGGAGAGAGGATGAGGCGGCCGGCGCCCAGGGGTCCTGCGCCCAGGGGACCGGTCTCGATGCGGCCCATGCCCATACCCACGGCCAGAGGCCCTGAGACGGCGGCCTTGGCGACGGGGGCGGTCTGGACGGCCGCGGCTCGGGCGGCCGGGGAAAGGAGGAGTTGAGCGATAAGAAGGATGCTGGAGGCCGATTCCATGGCCCCATCCTACCGCAAAACGCGGTCAGCGGGGATGAGCCCTTGAGGGAAGCCGAGCGTAGGATTTGGACCCGGGGCCGGCTGGTCCAGAATACCTACTCATCCACGGGGGGCAGCTCGAGGACGCGGCAGCCGGGTCGGTCGAGCTTGGACGGATCGACCTTCTGGGCGAACTCGTCCATGTGGCGGTTGAGCTTCTGCACGGAATCGATCCCGTAGCTGGGCGGGTCCTTCCCCTTGAACATGACGCAGTAGCTGTCCTGGTCGCCGACCTTCATCGGGATGAGCGGCTGGGACGGATCGTAGTCCGCGACATAACGCGGGCTGACCGAGTCGAGCAGGACCCAGCTCCCCGCGATCCGGGCTTCGACGAATACGTGGCCTTGGTAGGAGTGCGGGCTGCCGAGCTTGCCGCTACGCACGCCGTTCATCCAATCGACACCGGCCGTGTCGACCATCTGGGCTTCATAACCCGCGCAGCGCAGGAGCGCGGACTTCATGAGGCCCCAGTCGTGGCAGCCCGTCAGCTCTCGGCTGCCGAGCAGGCCCTGCACGCTGCTCTTGCCTATGGTCTTGCCGCCTCCGGCCGTGGGCTTGAAATTGCGCGGGTCGGCGAGCCAGCGCTGCACCCGGGCTGCGTCCTTGAGCCCGTCATCGCCGGTCACGCCAGCCGCGGCCAGCAGCCCCGCGGCCTGCGACGTCTCGATGGGGCATTGAGCCGGCCGGGGCCGCCGGGCGCCGGTCTTGGCGACCGGGGCCCCCGGGATCGCGGACTCGGGAGGCTTGTCTTTCCTGAACTTCAGGTCCTGGCCTTTGGTGCCGCCGAAATCGTCGCTGAGAGAGTCCCGCAGTTGCTCGCTGGCAAGGGCCTGCGGCCTGTGCCTGGCCAGATAGCAGACCGGGACCATGACTGCCGCCAGACCCAGACCAAGCAGTGTTTTGGTCCTCATCGTCCCCCCCTGGAAGTATAAGCGGAATCGCCCTGCTTCGCAAGGCTAGGGAAGGCGGGCCGACGCCGCAGGCGGCCGACTATCTGAAGAGGCGGGCGTCGGCGGCCATGGCCTGCAGGCCGTCCATGGTCTTCAGGATGCGCATCTTCTCCTCCGGGGAGAAGATGCTCTGCGGGGCGGCGGGCCGCTCCGGGATGGACATGGCCTGGTCCTCCTCGAAGTCGACCTTGGCCTTGAGCGGGACCTTCACCATCACGAAGGGCTGGGAGAGCATCTGCATGTTGAAGCGGCCGGACGCGGGCGGGACCTCGCGGTAGAAGACCACCATGCGGCTCTGGGGCTCGAGCGGGTCGGCCATGACCGTGACCTCGACCTTGGTGCCGCCCTGGTTGCGCTCGCCCAGGAACACGGCCACCACCATCTCCTTGCTGAAATCGACGCACGGCCGGGCCTGGGCCTTGCCGGCTGTGTGCTTGGCCCACAAGGCGCTCCATTCGGCCTGGGAGCGCACGACCACGAATGTCTTCTGCTTGACCCCGGCGCTCTGCCCGGAGATCTTGTCCCAAGCGGAAGCGGCGGAGGCGAAAGAAGAGAGGAGCATCAGCCCGGCCAAGAGGGGTTTGTTGATCATGTCTCCAGTATACACTCCTCTCCAGCGGGCCGCCCTGGGCCGGCTGGGCCTTCAAGGGCCTGCAAATGGGCCTAGGCCTATTTAGGACTTTCGGGGCCGGATTATTGCCCGGAGAGCCTACGCCCGCGCCCAGGGCCGGAGCGCTGACATCCCAGAGCGGTGTCAGGCCTCAACTTATCGGAATTATATCTCCACCGCAAAAGTGCGACAAGTTGAGGCCTGACACCTGACAGACACCTGACAGCACCAAATCCAGGCTCAGGTGGCCCGGATGGGCAGGACAATTGTCTGCAGCCCGGCGAACTGAAGCCGGCTCTGCAGAGCCAAAGCGGTCTCGTTGTGCAGGAGCTGGTGGATGAACTTCTCTTCCTTGAAGATGAGCTTGCCGGAGAAGAAGATGGCGCGCGGGAACTCCCGGGACAGCTCCACGCAGAGCTTCTCGAGCTCGGGGATGGTCTCCGTGTCCAAAGCGTAGCGGTAGGCGGCCTGGAAGCCGTGCGCCTGGCACCAGGCCACGTAGCGCTCCAGGTCCGCCGTCATCTGCGTCTCCAGGTGCTGGAGCTCGGCCGCGCCCTTGAAGTTCCCCGAATCCACCACGCCCACGGACAGGAAGACGAAGTTCTTGAAGTAGTAAGGGAAGAGCTTCTGGATGGAAAGGATCTGGTGCAGGCCGAAGCCGGAGAACCCGCCCACCATGACCACCGCGGTCGGCGCCTTCTTGTCCATGGGCTCCAGGACCGGCTTCTCCTCGGGCAGGGGTATATCCATCAGACTGTCGAGCCGGCGCATCTCGAGGCGCACCTTATTGTAGTGCTTGCGGATGAGGAAGCACAGGCCCACGGCGCAGCCCGTGATCAGCACCGTGAACCAGCCGCCCTGCGAGAATTTCTCGAAGAGGGTGATGCCCAGGACGCTGGCGCACAAGACCAGGCCGACTGATTGGAGGGCGAAGCGGCTCTTCCAGCGCGGGTCGACGCCCCGCTTCTGCAGCCACTGCCGGGCCATGCCCAGCATGCTCAGAGAGAATGTGAGGAACACGTTGATGGAGTACATCACCACCAGGGTCGAGATGTTGCCCCGCGCGTAGAAGAGCACTCCCAGAGCGGCCGCGCCCATGAGCAGGACTCCGTCCTTGGCCACTAGCCGCTCCGAGAGCTGGGCGAACATGCGCGGCACCCAGGAGTCCACGGCCATGTTGGCCAGCACGCGCGGCCCGGCTAAAAAGCCGGCTTGGGCCGCGACGAAGAGGATGGCGGCCTCGGAGAACAGGATCAAGATCACGAAAGCCTTCCCGGCGGGCAGCCCGAACATCGTCCAGGAGCCGAAAAGGTCGCCCAGGAACACCGCGTTCATGGTCTTGCCCGCCTGCGGCGCCGACCCCATGAGCAGGTAGCCCAGGATGATGCCCCCGGCCGTGAAGGCCAAGGACACCGCCATGAGCGCCATGGTCTTCTTTCCGGTCTGCACGCGCGGTTCGCGCAGTATGACCATGCCGTTGGACACGGCTTCGATGCCGGTGTAGGTCCCGCCGCCCATGCAGTAGGCGCGCAGAAGGATCATGCCCACGGCCCAGGGACCTATGGTCTGCACGGAAGAGCGCAAATCCGCCGCGGCGCCGTGAAAGACCATCGGCAGGCCCGTGAAGTGGCTGCCCACGGCGTAGAGGATGGCGAAGGCATGGGTGGCCACGAAGAGGATGAAGATGGGCGCCAGGATGGTCACCGACTCCTTGACGCCGCGGAGGTTGAGCAGGACCAGCACGAGCAGGAGCCCGGCTTGGCCCCACAGCTTATAGGGCGCCCAATCCGGCGGCAGGAACGACCAGACCGCGTCGCAGCCGCTGGCCACGGACACCGTGATGGTGAGGATATAGTCCACGATGAGGGCGCAGCCGGAGACCATGCCGGCCTTCTCGCCCAGCAGCTTGGTGGCCACCAGATAGCCGCCGCCGCCGCCCGGGAAATGCTCGATGACATCCGAATAGGAGAGCGCGATGACGAATATGGTCACTGCCGTCATGATGGCGAGCAGGATGGCCAGATGCGCGTGGGAGCCCAGGGCCCGGAAAGCCTCGTCCGGGCCGTAGCAGGAGGAGGAGAGGCCGTCGGCGCCCAGGCCGATCCAGGCCAGGAAGGCCACCAGGGAGACCCTGTGGTAGAGCTGGGGGTCGTTGAGGTCGTGGGGCGCGCCCAGGAGGAGGAGCCGGATTCGGTCGAACACGGAGGCTGGAATTATATGAAATTGCCGCGCTCCCCCGACACGGCCCCCGTTTGACATAAATTTGCCGGCCCGGCGCCACAATATCCTGCAGGAGGCGCGCCATGGGCACGCAGAACTACCGCTACGTCATCGTCGGAGCCGGGCTCGCGGGGGTCTCGGCCGCCGCGGCCATCCGGGAACGGGACCACGACGGGACCATCCTGCTCATGGGCGCCGAGAAGCACCCCCCCTACGACCGCCCGCCGCTCTCCAAGGGCCTCTGGACCGGGGCCAAGAACATGGCCATGATCTCCCTGCACGCCCCGGCCTTCTACGACCAGGACGGCATCACCTTGGCCCTGGGCCGCCGCGCCATCGGCATCGACGCGCGGCACAAGACCGTCCTGGATTCCCACGGCCGGCGCGTCCGCTACGAGAAGCTGCTCCTGGCCCCGGGCGGCGCGCCGCGCCGCCTGCCCATCCCCGGGGAGGACCTGGAGGGGGTCTGCTACTTCCGGACGCTGGACGACTACATCCACCTGCGCGAGCAGGCCGTCCAGGGCCGCGGCGCCGTGGTCATCGGCGGCGGCTTCATCGGCTCGGAGCTCGCCGCGGCCCTGGCCCTCAGCAAGGTGGACGTGACCATGGTCTTCCCCTCGCCCTACCTCTGCAGCCGGGTCTTCCCCGAGGGCCTGGGGCGCGCGGTGCAGCGCACCTACGTGGAACGGGGGGTCAACGTCCTGGCCGGAGACGAGCCGGTCGGCATCGCGCGCGTCCGGGGGCGCCTGCGCGTGCGCACCCGGGCGGGGCACGAGATCGACTCGGACATGGTGGTGGTGGGGGCGGGCATCGCGCCCCAGACCGCCCTGGCCCGGGAGGCGGGCCTCATCCGGCGCGACGGGGTGGCTGTGGACGAGTGCCTGCGCAGCTCGCGCAAGGACATCTACGCGGCCGGGGACCTGGCCGCCTTCCCCTGCCTGGCCCTGGGCCGGCGCCTGCGCTTCGAGCACTGGGACAACGCCCGGGCGCAGGGCCAGTGCGCCGGACGAAACATGGCCGGCCGCTCCGAGCCCTATACCCACCTGCCCTACTTCTTCTCGGACCTCTTCGACTTCGGCTACGAGGCGGTCGGGGACGTGGACCCGCGCCTGGAGACGCGCTGCGAATGGACCGAGGAGAACCGGACCGGCACCGTGTACTACCTCAAGGACGGCCGGGTGCGCGGCGCGCTCATGTGCAACGTCTGGGGCAAGGTGGACGCGGCGCGCGAGCTCATCCTCAAGGGCGAGCCGGTCCGCACATAATTCGGGACACAATACCTATTCCCTATGAAATGAGTATTGCGTCCCGAATTATCAGGCGTCCCGCGTGGACATGGCGGCCCGGGCCTTGCAGTACTCGCGCAGGTAGTCGAGGTAGAGCGAGTTGACCTTGAGGCGCGGGTAGGTGAAGTACTCGTAGGAGCGCGCGAAGACCGCGTAGTCGCGGCGCTGGTCGCCGGTGTGCTTGAGGCAGGGCATGTAGCCGCAGGGCACGAAGCCGGCGCGCAGGATGCACTCCGTGCCCGAGACGTCGGCCGCGTCGTTGATGACCTCGATGTAGATGGCGCGGCTGTCGTAGAGCATCTGGGCCACCTCGCGGTAGAGGCTGACCGGTTCCACGGCCGCGGTGAGGTGCTCGCCCAGGATGCAGGCGAAGCGGGTCTCCTTGACGTGCTGGACGAAGACCTCCACCTTGCCGTCCGGGCTGGTGAAGAGGATGTTGGGGGTCTCGAACGGGAAGAAGTTGACCGAGAGGTGCTTGCGCGAGCGCACCTGGCGGTAGCGCTCGGCCACGAAGCGCCGGGCCTCGATCATCTCCAAAGGCGGCGACGCGGGCAGGCCCGCGGGCAGGGGCGGGACCTTGGCCGCCTCCTGCTTCGGGAGGTCGCACTGCTTGCGCACGATCTCGAAGAAGGGCTCGAGCACGGGATGCAGGGCGAACTCGGAATGGCGGCGCTTGGCCAGCACCCCGGGCGCGAACCAGGCGCTCAGGCCGTTGAGCCGGCGCGGGTCCGCGTAGACCGCGTTGGGGAACACGCCGAGCACCTTGAAGCCGTGCTCCAGGGTGACCTCCTGCTTCTCCAGGGTCAAGGTGCGCGTGGTGCTGTAGACCATGTCGGCCGCGTCGTCTGCGACCAGGCGCTCCAGCAGGAAGCCGAGGGCGGCGCCGAGGTCCGCGCGCTTCTCCGCCTCGGAGCCGGCCGCGTACATGCGCCGGATGCGGCCGAGGCGGTTCTCCGCGTCGTGCAGCAGCGCCACCAGGGCCGTGAGGCGGCCGTCCTGCTCGGCCGCGACCCAGTAGCGGCCGTTGAGGTCGATCTCGGCGCGCAGGCGCGCGGCGTCGAGGAACAGGGCGTCCTGCTTGAGCTTGGGGAAGGACTCCTGGTAGAGGCGCATGAGCTCGTAGACGTCGTCGGGACGGACCAAGCGGCAGGCGGTCTTGGTCTTCTGGGTCATGGGGCGGCCTCCGTGGATTTGGAGAGACTGAGGAAGTAGGCGGCCAGGGCGAGCACGCCCAGGGCCTGGACGAGGCAGACCTGGGGCGGGGCCAGGAGTTCGGCGAGCAGGCCGAAGAGGAAGAAGGCGGCCGGAAAGGTGAAGCTCAGCAAGGCCTGCATGAGGGCGAAGAAGCGGCCCTTGAGCTCGGGCCGCACGCGCTCCTGGAACAAAGTGACGAACTTGACGTTGTTGACGCCCAGGGCGCAGCCAGCGCCGAAGAGGGCGGCCAGGAACAGGGCCCGATTCACGATGAGTCCGGGCAGAAGCAGGCACAGGCCCAGGGCCAGCATGCAGGCCGCGCCCAGGCCCAGGACGCCTTTGACGCCGCCGCGCGCGGGGAGCCGGTCGGAGCCGAAGGTGCCGGCCAGTATCCCGAGCCAGATGGCGACTTCCAGGGCGCCGAGCAAGGAGGCGCTGCCCCGCAGCGAGATCTTGACGTAGAGGGGCAGGACCACGAGGATGGGCGTGAGGAAGAAGTTGACGCAGCCGAAGCCCAGCAGGACTTTCTTGATCCAGGGGGTCTCCCGCAGGGCCGCCCAGACGGAGAAGCCGTCCCCCTCCTCTGCTCCCGCGGCCGCCGCTGCCGGGAGGTCGAGCAGAGCGTTGGCCCCGGCCGAGACGAGGAAGCTCAGGGCGTTGAGCACGATGACCCCGAAGATGCCGACGCGGTCGATGAGCAGGGCCCCGGCCATGGCTCCGGCGAAGCTGGCCAAGGACTGGGTGGAGGACTGGAAGGCGACCGCGGCTTCGAGGTCCTCGGGCGCGGCGGCCGAAGCCACGGCCTTGTTGAGGGCGGGGTCGAAGAAGGCCTGGGCCAGGGCCAGGAGGAAGCCCATGGCGCAGGCGCCGGCCAGGCCCAGGCGGCCGGCGTGGAACGCGGCGGCGACCGCGGCAGTGATCAGGAAGGCGGCGAGGTCGCAGGCGATGAGCACGGAGCGGCTGGGACGGCGGTCCACGACCTTGCCGATGAGCTTGACGAAGAGCAGGGCCGGCAGGGCGCTGGCCACCATGAAGAGGCCGACTTCCTTGCCGCCGCCGCCTGTGGTGACGATCCACCAGGCCAGAGCGATCTGGTACATGCGCGTGCCGCCCTGGCTCAGGGCCTGCCCGGCCCAGATGAGGAGGATGTTGCGGTTGCGCAGGAGGAGGGGCGCGCGCGGGGTCAGGAGAGCGTCCACGAAGGAGATGATACTACAACGCGGCTAACGGCGCAGGCGCACGAAGACCAGACGGCGTCCCTCGGAGTCCTCGGATGAGGCGAAGTACAGGGGCAGACGCGCCACCTCGTCCCGGACCAAGGCATCGATGTGGGGCGCCTGGCGGAGCAGGTCTCCTGCATCGTCGAGCTCGCTCTTGAGGGACGCGTACCAGAGATGCGCCTCTCGGCGTTGGGGCGCGTACTCGGCTTCGACCAGGACATCCTCCTGCTTTACCGGACCAAAGGAGGCGAGCTTATCTCTGATCGCGGGGATCGCCGTATCGAGCACCCGGAAGCCGGTGGTCGTGGCCCCGTCGCCGTCCTCGCCGACGAGCGAGGCGCGGTCTGTGCACCGATGCACCAGCGGACGGTCGCCGTAAGGGCTGATGAGGCGCGCCGTTGCCGTCTGGAAAGCGGCCGCATCCCGCACTTCGGTGAGCGTCAGCAAAGTCGCCTTCCCCGAGCAGAGGGAAAGCGGAGCCAGCTCTCCCCACAGGAGATAGTCGTCGAGAGGCTCCCCTGACGCCGGCGGGATCCGCACCCATCGGTTCGAAAGGTCCACCCGCGGCCCGCCATGGATCACCTCCCCGGAGATGTACCAGTCTGGGGCCGCCGAGTCGGTCTCCAAATATACGACGGCCTCGCGTCTCGCGGTGCAGGAGTCGACGATGTCATGGAGCGCGGTCACGTAGGCAGCCGCCAGGTACAGCACAGACCCCAGGCGCGTCCGATTATCTTCGACGAGAACGAACTCTTTGGTCAGGCTGTTCAGGTCGGCCTTGGCCCGAGCCGTGTCTTCCGCGGCGCAGGGCGCGGCTGGAGGCGCATGCTCGACCTGGAAACCGGCACCCCGGGCCACCTGGTCCATCTCCTCGAGCCGGTCGACCGGCATCACCCAGGCGACCTTATCGATGCCTCGGCCCTCGAGTGGGATTGCGCCCTTCGAACTCATCCAGGCGGAGAACTCCCCGGTCCCGGCCTCCCCCACCTTGATCCGCACAGAAAGACGCCCGAAGAGCGCGCTGGAGGACGTGGGCAGAGACCAATAGCCGGGGGTACGATAATCGGGAGGACTCACTTTCGCGGCGGCGGCCCAATTGAGGGTTGGTATGAGGATGCAAAGCGCCCAAGTCATCACGGGTATAGTACAAAATCAGGGATTCTGGCTCTGGTAATGCATGATTCGGAAGCGTATAATCTAGTCGACCGATGCGGATACTCATCGCCATACTCAATCTTCTTCCTCAGCCCGCGCCCGCGGACGTCGTGCGCATGCAGAATGATGTGGCTATGACCGGGATCATCGAAGAGGACACGGAGGAAGGCTTGTCGCTCCGGGTCGGAGCGGACAGCACCGTTTTCATCCCGAGAGCCAGCATCCTGGCGGTCGAACGGAAGGCGCCGGCAGAGAACAAGGCCCTGAGATCCAGATGGGCACGGGTCTCGCCTACGGAAAGGCCGCTGCCGACGGCGGCGCGTCCTTCCGGGACGCTCACCCTCTACCAAGGAGAATGGCTCGACGACGAGGAACTCGATCGGCGCCTCAGATTCGACGATGCTGATTTGGGTTCCGGCAGGTTCGACGGGGCTCTAGTTTCCGCCATCCGTCGACTCAGCGGCGCCCAGATGACTGTCTCGGGATCCGCCGCCATTGCGCAGGAGAACAAGGATCGCAGGACGTCGGCGCATGCGCGCCATTGGAGCGAGCATACGAACAAATGGCGCCATACGCCCCTCGTCAGGTACAACACGGCCCTTGACGTCCCCTACAATGCCACAACGGCCGTTCCTGACGACGACCGCGCCGCGATCCCTTATGACAACCGCGCGGCCAAGCCCCGCGGCACTGCGGCAGCCATTCCCGACTACAACCAGGCTGCCATCCCGTACAACACCGGCGCCTTCATCCCGTATGATACCCGCGCGGCCATCCCCTACAACACCCGCGCGGCCATACCCTATAACACGAGGTCGTCCATACCTTACAACAGTCTTCCAGCCATGCGTAGCGACACGGCACCGGAAGGATCCCCCCTGAGCACGCCTTCACACCATCGCCGGACGAAGCACAGGCATAGGCACCACTGACTGAAGCCGCTGGCTCAGCGGCGAGAATAGACCTGGCCCGCCCGCAGCGCCGCCGGGCCGCCGTCCCCGACAGCGAAGCGCAGAGGCACGGACTTCCTTATGCCATCCTGCGGGACGAAGACCCCGAAATGGACGATATATCCCACACTCCTGCCCGGATTCTCGTGACGCGCGATAGGGTCTCCGGGCTGGACCACTTTCCCCGCGGCGAGGCCCTTCAGGTCGAGTCCCCAGCTGAAATACTGGCCCACGGTGCCGTCGTCGTGCTGGACGAGCACAGAGTCCCCTCTGCCCTCTGTCGGCGGTCCCGGGGAGCGCTCTCGGATTTCGACGACCCTCCCGCCCCGCGCCGCCGTTATCACCGCGCCGGTCGAAACCTGGAAATCCACGGCATGCGATTCCTCGCCGATATGCAAGTCCTCTCCGCCCCCCACCCCTCGGACCTGGACCTTGACGCCCCTGGCGAAGGGGATAAGGTACACCGCGCCGCGGTCCGGGACGGCATCAGGCCGTCCGCACTCATACTGCCAATGGAAGAAATGGTTCCAGGCCGCCCCGAAGCGGGCGGGGGTCAGTCTCACTATGAGTTTCTC
>JACRDS010000103.1 GCA_016212825.1 Elusimicrobiota bacterium
AGCGGATGCGGTTGGAGTTGGAGGAACTCGTCCTGCCTGAACGACGCTCAGAACGATCTTACCCGCGGCTCGTGAAGATCAAGATGAGCAACTACGGCCGCAAGACGGAGCATGCCCTTAACTAACCGGCATTGCCGCTAGCGCTCGGCCGCGTCCGACCGCGCGGGTTGGAGCCGCAGTATCTTCTGGATGATGCTGTCCGGGACGCGGGCGGCGCGCATCCTCTGGAGCAGGGCCCGGAGTTCCGCCGCTGTGATGTCGCCCTCCCCGCCGTGGAACCAGCGCAGGCGTCCGAGCCAGGCGAGGCTCTCGGGATCCGTGAGCAGGCCGCTGCGCAGGGCCGCCTCGGTGATCCCCAGCCCGAGCCAGGCGTCGAAGCTGTCCGGCCGCAGGGCCCTGGCCCTGCGGAAGCTGGCCGCGGCCCGGTCCAGGCGCAGCCTCGGCAGGGCGTGGCCTCCGGCCACGGAAAGGAGCCAGCGGCCGCTGACCACGTGCGCGTGAGCCTGGCAGTCCGGACCGCAGGAGAATTCCCGGAAGACGTCCTCCGGCTCCCGGAAGGTCCGGCGCACGGGCTCCTGGAATTCCTCCGAGAGCCGGCGCGCCATGGCTTCGGCCAGGAGCAGGTAGCCCCGCATGCTCGGATGCTGGCCGTCGGAGAACAGTCCTCCACCCATCAGTCCGCCGGGGGAGCGCGTTTCGAAGATCGCGACGGCGTCGACCAGGGGTGTGGAGCTCTGCCGGGCGAGGCTGCGGATGAACCCATTCTGGCGGCTGGTGGCTCGGCCGAAGCCGCCGGAGGGCCCGCTGTCCACGGCCTCCCAGAGCCGGCGCCGGGCTTCTCCATGGCGTCCCGCCGACTGCAGTATCTTTCCCATGCGGTACGCCAGATAGGACCGCAGGTCCGGGTGTTCGTCCATCAGTCTGGAATAGTAGCGCAGGGCAGCCTCTCCGCCGCGCGCGGCTTCCAGCGCCTCGCCCCGGGAGAAAAGGGCGCCGATTCGGGCGCGGGACATCCTTTCCGACGCCCCCAGTCCTGGGTCCATGTCCGCGATGTCGCTGACGGCCGTGGTCAAGACGGGGACCAGCCCGCTGCGGCGGCTCATCTCCACCACGCGGCGCAGATGGTGCTGCCAGGTCTCCAAGGTCCGGATCCGGGGGATGAGGGAGCGCTTTTCCGCGAAGAACAGCAGGTCACTGAGCAGGGCTGAGCGGTGGAGGACCCCTTCCTTGAGCCGCTCGAAGAGGGGCAGGCCGCGCGCCTGCCCCGCGTCGTTGTGACCGGAGTAGATGACCACGGCTCCCGGGTTGCGCCGGTTCCGGCGGCGCAGCTCCCGCTCCAGAGCCACGGATTGGGGGTAGATGGAATCCCCGGAGCGGGCGGTGAAGATCACGCGGATCTTCCGTCCCCGGATGCTGTCGGCGAACATCCGGGAGACCAGCCAGGCCGGGGCGAGTTCCCGCCGGAAGGGGAAGCCCTCGGCCGTGGATTCTCCGACCACGTACAGTTCGAAAGCGGCGCCGGAAGCGGAGGGAGGCGCTCCCGCCAAGTGCCTGCGATAGACGGCTTCCGCCGCCGCGAACAGGAGGAGCGATCCGGCGGCCAGGATCAGGGCCTTGGGCGGGATCCGGCGGCGCGGGGGGGGGCGCATCAGTGTTTCCCGGGACTGGACGGCGAATATGATAACATAGGGGCCTCCGCGATACCGCCGGCATCCATGCGCGATTACCTCTTCCTGGCGCGTGCGGCTCAGGTGCGCTGGCGAGCCCTGCTCACTGGGACCTTCCTGCTCCTGGCGGTCCTGCGCCTGGCGCTCCTGCTCAGGGGCTGGGAGGCTCCTCCGGACCTGAGCATGCAGTGCCAGAGCATCTTCCATGCGGCAGCGGGCGAGTCCCTCATGCGCGGCACGGCCCCTGCCCGCGGCGAGGTGGACGTTTCCTGGAACATGCCGGCCTACTCCGTCTCGAACGCGCTGGTGTGCCGCCGGGACCGACCCATCCTTAGCTGGGTGCTCCTGGCCGGGGCATTGACCGGGTGCACCCTTCTGGTCTTCGGGCTGGGTCGGCTCGTCTCATCGGATCTTTGCGGGGCCGCGGCCGCCTGGCTGTTCCTGGGCGCGTTCCCGGCCGGCGACCTGCTGATGCACGACCGCTGGTTCTATGTCCTCACCGTGACGGCCGTGGCGTTCCTGCTGGTCTGGCGGGACCGTCATCCCACCCTGCCCCGCTCCCTGCTCCTGGGCGCGGGCATCGGCATGAGCCTGCTGGTCCTTTCGCCACTCTTCCTGTTCCCGGCCGCGGTCATCGCCTTCGACCTGGTCTGCCGAGGCGGAGACCCTGCCTCCGGAGCCCGGGTCCGGCTCGGCGGCGCCGCGGCGTTGATCGCGGTGCCGGCCCTCATGCTCCTGCCCTGGATCTGGATGAACTGGCAGATCCATCATCGAGTCATCCCGCTCGAGAACGGGCGGGCGGACAGCAACATGATGCGGGGGGCCGCGGGGCTGGTGACCAATCAGCAGCGGGTGACGATCGACAGCGTCCTGCCCGCGGAGGGGATGGCTCGGGGCGAGAGCGCTTTCCGCTGGGCCGCCCGCGAGGTCATCGGGCATCCCGGGCGCTATCTACGTTCCTGCCTGGAGCGCTTCTGGTTCGCGTTCGCGCAACAGCCGCTGCTCTCTTTCCTGGCGCTGGCCGTCCTGGTCGTCCTGCGCCGGCGGCGCGCGATCGCGCTGCTTGGTCTTCTGGCGGCTTACTATGTCGGCCTGCATTGCACCATGACCGTCCAGGAGAAATACTTCTTCCCGATATGGCCGGTGGTCTGCGTCCTGGCGGCCGGCCTGTGCGACCTCCGGCGCGGGGACGCGGGGGAGGACCTGTCTCGGGAACGGCTGCCCCGCCTGCTCGGCGCCGTCGTCATCATTCCGCTGGCGCTCCTGCAGGGCTACGCCCTGGCTTGCGTGCTGGCCTACCCCGGGCGCCTGGGCTCAGCCCCAGGCCCTGACCAAGCGGTGCCGGCGTGCCCCTCATGCCCTTCTGCCTGGACGCAGAGGGGCATGGAACGGCTCCGGCAAGGCCGGACCGCGGAGGCCGCGGCCGACCTGGGGCGGGCTTTCGCGCTCGACCCGGGAGGTCCCCAGGCGTCGCGGCTGGCTTGGGCCCTGCTGGTCAAGGGCGTTCCGCTGAAGATCATCCTCGGTCTGGATGCGCTCTCCGAGGGCGGCATCGCTGACGATGTCCCGCTGCTCGAGGCTTTCCATCTCCTGCAGGACGGGCGCCTCCGGGAGGCTGGGGGGAAGTTTGCCGCAGCGTGGGTCTTCGATCGGGACCGTGCGACCATGAGCCGTCCGGCGGCAGGGGAGGACCAGGCCCTTCAGGAACAGGCCTTGGCCGCTGATCACACCCTGGAGGGCCGGGCCTCCGAGGTCATCGCCTATTGGCCGTTGCCCCAGCGGCTGGGCGTGCTCAAGGGGCTCAGAAAGCTCGCCTTGGAACAGCCGGACTTCTTCATTCGGCGCGAGCGGCTGGCCGGCTTGTTCGCGGACTGGTCGGCCGAGGCCGAGCGGTCCGGGTTACGCGGGGCTGAGCCTCAGATCCCGCGCTGGATCGAGAGCCTGCGGACCGCGGCCGCGAGCCTGGAGTCCGACGCGGCGTCCGCGGAGCGGACGGCACGCAGGTACTGGGAGCTGGGCGAGTACGACCGGCTCGCCGGTTTCCTGGACCGGCGGGGGCGGCAGGGGCTGGCGGCCGGACCGTGGCTGGTGTCGGCGAGGGAAGCGCGCAAGGCCGGCCGCCGGGAGCCGGCCCTGCAGGCGCTGGCCGTGGCCGCGAGCCTGGAACTCGACGCGGCG
>JACRDS010000109.1 GCA_016212825.1 Elusimicrobiota bacterium
CGTGCAGCGGATGCGGTTGGAGTTGGAGGAACTCGTCCTGCCTGAACGACGCTCAGAACGATCTTACCCGCGGCTCGTGAAGATCAAGATGAGCAACTACGGCCGCAAGACGGAGCATGCCCTTAACTAACCGGCATTGGCGCTAGGCCGCCAGCTGAGGCGCGAAGGCCTCCGCCGCGCGGCGCGCCGCCGCCTTGGCCGACTCCAGGGCCCGGTTGCGGAGCTTCTCGCCTCCGGCGTCCATGGGCTGGGCCAGGACGAAGGTGATGTCCTTGATGCCCACGAAGCCGAAGATGGTGCGCAGGTAGGGCTCCTGGTGGTCGAAGGACGCCATAGGCGTCCCGGGCGGATAGGCTCCCCCTCGGCTGGCCACCACGACCATCTTGCGTCCCGCGGCCAGGCCCTCGACGCCCTTGGCCGTGTAGCGGAACAGGTACTTGGGCTGCACTATGAGGTCTATGTAGTGCTTGAGCGTGTAGGGGATGTTGAAGTTCCACATGGGCGTGCTGAGCAGGTAGCCCTCCGCGGCCAAGAAGCGCCCGATGTGGCGCTCGATCGGCGCCCAGGCCTCGCGGAGCCGGTCCGTGAGCTGGCCGCCGCTGAGCAGGACATACTTGCCCGAAATCATGGGGATGCTCAAGGGCGGCAGAGGCTCCGTGGCGACGTTGAGCTCGTCGACCTCGCAGGCCGGGTTATGGGCGCGGAAGGCCTCCAGGAACGCGGCCGAGACGGCCGAAGTCCGAGATTCGTCGCCCCGGGGTGAAGCGATGATGTGCAGCAACCTCTTCATGAGAGCCTCCTCAGAGAGCGGCCCGCAAATAAAGTTTAGCCCGGCCGAATCAACAAATGGTCAACGATGCCGCGGGGCGACCAACGAAAGATAATGGGGCCGGGTCAAAGGCAGGTCAAAAGAACCCGCGTCGCGTCAGCGCGTCTTGGCGCGGTCCTCGGTGAGGGCCGCGCCCACGTCCCAGAGGCGGATGGTGTCGTCGTCGCCGGCCGAAATCGCGCTCCGACCATCCGGCGAGAAGGCCACGGCGCGGACCCGGTCGGTGTGCCCGGTCCAGACCTTGATCTCGCGGCCCGTGGCGACCTCCCAGAGGCGCACCGTGTAATCGTAGCTCCCGGAGAGCGCCAAGGAGCCGTCGGGAGAGAAGTCCGCCCAGGCCACGGCCTTGCGGTGGCCCTTCCAGACCGCGGTGAGGACCCCCGTCCGCGCCTCGTAGAGCCGGAGGTTGCCGTCCATGCCAGCAGTGAGGGCCCGGCTCCCGTCCGGAGAGATGTCCACGTCCAGGACGATGCCGGTCGGGCCGGCCAGGACCACGCGGGTCTTGCCCGTGGCCAGGTCGATGATCTCGCAGTCGGACCCCCCCACCAGGGCCCGGGTCCCGTCCGGAGAGAAGGCCACCGCCTGCACGTAGTTGAAATTCCCGCGCCAATCCGCGGCTTCCCGGCCCGTGGCCACGTCCCAGACCCGGAAATGCCGGTCGCTGCCGCCGGTGATGAGCTTGGCGCCGCCCGGATAGAACTCGGCGCTGTAGACGAACACCCCGCGTCCGGGCCAGTTCAGCGCCGGCTCGCCCGTGGAGATGTTCCAGGAGCGGATGGCCGCCTGGTCGCTGGCGGAGAGGACCGTGCGGCCGTCCGCGGAGAAGGCCACGGCCGCGACCGGAGCCTCATGGCCCGAAAAGAGGGCGAGTTCCTTCCCGGTCGCCGCGTCCCAGAGGCGCACCGTCTTGTCCCGGCCCCCGGAGAGGACCTTCGTCCCGGCCTGGGAGAATGCCACGCTGACCACGTCGTCCGTATGCCCGTGCCAGACCGGGGGGGCCTTGGGAGCGCCGCAAAGAGAGGCGGCGAGGAAGGCGGCGACCGTCCAGACGCTCATGTCCTGATTATATCACGGAAGGGCTCCGGAGCAAATTGATATAATCCCCTTCCCGCGATGATAGAACCCCTTCAAGTCGTGCTCGGCCCGGCCTGGGGAACCCCGCTCGTCGCGTCGGTCCCCGCGGTCCTGCGCGCGGCCCAGCGCGCCGCCGAGGAACTCTCCCCCCAGGGCATCGTCATTTCCGGAGCCGACGGGGATTTCGCCCGGCTCTGGGGCCGGCAGATCGCCGGCCTGGGCGCCCAGCGCGTGGAGTGCTCGCCGGAGGGCGGCGCCGCCGCCCGGCTCGCGCCGGGGACCGCGGTCCTGACGCTCTCGGCGCAGGGACTGCCGCGGGCCGGCGCGCTGGCCAGCTTCCTGAGCCGGGCCCAGGCCACCGGAGGACCGGCGCGCTGGCTGCGCGGCGGGGAGACCCTCGCCACCTACGAACCCAGCCCCGGCGCCGCAGGCCCGCGCGCGGCCCGGGACCTCGAAGCCGCGCCGGAGGAGTGGCTGGCATTCGTGGAGCCCGGGGCCGCGGCGCGCGCCGAAGCCGAGCTCTACGCGGGGCTGATCAAGGACACCGACGGGTTCATCGCGCGCTTCGACCGGCGCATCTCCATCCGAATCTCCCGCCTGCTGCTGCGCACGCCCGCCACGCCCAACGACATCACCACGGCCAGCCTCCTGCTGGGGCTGGCCGGCGCCAGCCTGCTCGCCTTCGGCTCCCATCCCGTCCAGGTCCTGGGCGCCGGACTGCTCTGGTTCTGCTGCATCCTCGACGGCTGCGACGGCGAGGTCGCCCGACTCAAGCTGCTCTGCAGCGAGTCCGGCGCGCGCTACGACCTGCAGGCGGACCATATCGCGCACCTGGCCGTCTTCATCGCCGTCCCTCTGGCGGTGCGCACGGCCGACCCCGGGGCTCGGGTCCTGTTGCCGGGGGTCCTGCTGGTCTCCGGACTGGCCGCGTCCATGTTCTCGGTCTGGTGGCTCATCCTGCGCCGATCCGGAGAAGGACCCGGCCCGCTCGGGCTTTTCGTGGAGCGCGTGGCCAGCCGCGACTACGTCTACCTCATCCTCGTCCTCACGGTCCTGGGAAAGCTCCACTGGTTCCTGTGGGCGGCCGCCTTCGGCATCCACATCTTCAATCTCGTCCTCTGGACGCTGGCCCTGCGCCGTCCCCGAAGGGCGTAACGCCCGCCGGACGTCTTGCCATTGTAACATCAGCCCTGTACAATCTTTCCCGGTGAGGTTCTATTGGTTCGACGGCAAGGCGCCGCAGGGCCCCCTTGAGACAGCGGAGCTGTTGGCCCAGCCCGGGTTCAACGCGGAGACAGTGGTCTGCCCGGTCGGGGCCGAGCGTCCCGACGACTGGAAGCCGGCGGTGAACTACGAGCCGCTGCGCGACGCGCTCTTCAAGCCCAAGCCCGTCCTCATCTCCCCTCCACCGCCGGTCGGCTCGCCCTGCTCCGCCTGCCGCAGCCGGAACCCCGAGGACGCCGTCTTCTGCAGCCATTGCGGCCAAAACCTCAAGGAAGCGGCGGCGGGAATGAAGCCGCCGCCCGCAGAGGCGCTCCCGCCCGGCCCGGCCATACTGAAGCCGCCCGAAGTCTCGGCCGGACCCCGGCGCGGATCGCCCCAGGGGACGATGGGCCGTCTGGCGCAGCAGCCGACTCAGTTCAAGGTCCCCCCCATGGCCAAGCCGCCGGAAGCCCGGCCTCCGGCGCCGGCTCCCAGCCGGCCCGCAGCCGCCGCCCCCGCCTTGAAGGACCGCCCCTTCCTCCTGGCTGCCGGCGCCTTCTCCGCCGCTTTCATCGTGCTGGTCGGGTTCTTCTTCTGGCGCCGAGCCGCGCCTTCCAAGGTCCCGGCCGTCGTCCCGGATCTCGCTCCCCCGGCAGCCGCCAAGCTGGGGACGCAGGAAGGGACGCCCGCGGCGGCCGCGGCCCAGCCGATCATGACGCCTCCGGCGGCGCCCAAAGCCGCCCCCGCGCCCGCCGCGGCCAAGCCTCGGTCCCCGGCCCGCAAGCCGCGCCAGCCCCAGGAGGCGCCCGCTCCTCCGGCCGAGAAGGCCCCGGAGCCCAGCGATGCTGAACTCGGGAAGCTCCTCCGGGACAAGGCCGAACCGGCTCAGCCAGCCGCCGGGAAGGCCGCCGAGGAGTACGTCCTGCCCGGCATACCGAAGAAGGTCCGCAAGGTCTCCGACGCACAGCCGCCCGCCCCTGAGCCCGCCGGACCGGACAGCGTCCTGGTCGAGCGGGCCAAGGAGCAGTTCAACTTCTGCCACCAGCTCATGCGCGCGGGGAACTTCGGGGATTTCTTCGACACCTGCCTCTGCGCGGACGCGCGCAACGCGGTCCCCTACAAGGGCCGCAAGCGGGTCTTCATCGAGAAGTCCTCCCAGGACCCGGCCAGCGAGATCGGTTCCACGGCCGAGATCAGCGCCGTGAACGTATCGGGAGAGACCGCGGAGATCACCGCGCGATGGGCCAAGGCCGAAGGGAACGTCGAAGGCGTCGAGAAATGGGCCGTCGAGGACGGGCTCTGGTGCCGCAGGAAGTAGCCCCCGATAGGAAAGCCAAATCCCCTATTCGGGGATTTGGCTCAATCCGGCGGCATCGCCGCCCGGAGTCTCACTTAGGGAACCCGCAGGATCCCTCAATCTCAGTTTAACCCCGGTTCCGGCTTTTGTCAAGGGCTGCTCCCGAAGAGAGCAGCCTTGCGACGGTCTCGTCGGAAGGCGTCACCATCCCGGCGCCGAGGTCCACGGCGAAACCGTAGAGCGGTTCAGATTCCGGAAGACCTCGCGGAGTGAAGGACACGTCGCAGCGCAGGTCCTCATCGCATTCGATGTCCCAGGGAGATGGTCCCAGCGCCTCCTCCTGGGAGCCGATGAGGTCGAACATGTTCTGGTCCGTGCCGGGCAGCCGGTATTCGTAGACCAGTCCCAGGGCCTCGCTCTCCGGCCCCGCGGCCACGGCCGGCTCGGGCGGTAAGACAGGCGCTTCCTGGGCCGCGACGGATGGGAGGGACTCCTTCGCATGGCTGGTCCAGCCGTAGCCGATGCCGCCGGCGACGATCAGGACGTAAGGCAGGCACTGCAGGAGACCCTTCCCCGGCTCGCGGTCCGGGACGGACTGGGGCGCGGGCGGCGGGACCGTCGCGGCGGCGGAGGCCGCGGCGACGCCCACTCCGAGATCCTGGAGGCGGCGGGACATGTCCTCCAGCCTGGCCCGGAGGGCCGCGGCCTGGGCCTGAAGCTCGAGCGCGCCGCGGCAGACCTCGCGGACGCTGCGGTCCTGCGCCTGGAGCCGCTGGCGGCATCCCTCGACGCGGCCGCACAGGTCCTGCATGCGCTGCTGCAGACGGCTCGGCGCCGCGGTCCATTCCGGCGACAGGACGACCTGGGCTGGGCTTTCCATGGCCTGCGGCCCAGTATAACCGCAGGCCGTTAAAGAATTATGGCGGCGCCGTTACGCGCTCTTTACAGCCGCTTGAGGGCCGCGATGCGCGAAGGCAGCGGCGGATGCGTGGAGAGCAGGGCGAAGAAGCCGCCGGAGCCTCCGGAGATCTTGAGCGTGGCCAGGGACTGGTGCTCCTTCTCCACGGCCTGGCGGTTGTCCCAGAGCCGCTCCAGGGCCGCGATCATCTTCTCCCTGCCGGCCAGGCGCGCGCTGCCCGCGTCGGCCGCGTATTCGCGCCGCCGGGAGAAGAAGGCCACGACCACCATGCCGAGTATGCTCAGCATGATGTCCAGGGCGATGACCACCAGCATGTTGACCATGCGCCGGTTCTCTTCCTTGACCTGCAGGCTGACGAAGAAGCCGATGACCCGGGCCAGGAACATGACGAAGGCGTTGACGATGCCCTGGATGAGGGTCATGGTCACCATGTCGCCGTTGGCGACGTGCGAGATCTCGTGGGCCAGGACGCCCTCGAGCTCGCCGCGGTCCATGGCGGAGAGGATGCCGGTGGACACCGCGACCAGGGCGCGGCTCCTGGTGGGGCCGGTGGCGAAGGCGTTGACCTCGGGGCTCTCGTAGATGCCGACCTCGGGCATGGCGGGCAGGCCGGCGGCCTGCGCCAGGCGGTGGACCATCGCGACCAGCTCGGCGGCGTCGCCGCGGGCCTCGGTCGGCGCGATGACCCGGACCCCCATCATCCACTTGGCCATGACCCGGGAGAGGGCCAGGGAGATGAAGGCCCCGCCCATGCCCCAGACCAGGCAGAACATCATCAGGGCCCGATAGTCGATGCCGTAATGGGTCAGGTAGGGCCGCACGCCCAGGATGTTGAGCGTGATGGACAGCGTCGCCAGGATGAGGACGTTGACGGCCACGAACAGGAATATCCGTTTCGCCCAAGCCATGATGGATGCGCCTCCTAGTATCGCGTCTACTGTGATTTTATCAAATCCGCCGCGGGGTCAGGCGATACCGCAGGCGCGGTCGAACTCCGAGCTGAAGAGCGCGGCGTTGGAGTAGCGCCTGGTGGGATCGGGCTCGAGGGCCTGCGCGAAGAAGGCGTCGAGCCCCGAAGGCAGGGCCGGGCCGCGCAGGGTGATGGCTTCGTAGCGCCTCTGCAGCTTGGCATCAAGGAAATCAGGCCCCTCGAAGGGCCGCGAGCCGCAGAGCAGCTCGTAGGTCATCACGCCCAGGGCGTAGAGGTCCGAGGCCTTGGACACGCTGCCCAAGCCCTGCTCCGGAGCCATGTACGGCGGCGTGCCGGCCGCGGCCGTCTGGGTCAGGATCGTGGCGGCTTTGGCCTGGTGCGCCACCCCGAAGTCCATGACCTTGGCCGAGCCGTCCCCCGAGATCATGACGTTGGAGGGCTTGAGGTCGCGGTGGATGATGTCGCGGCCGTGCGCCGCGCCCAGGGCCGAGGAGATCTGCGTGACCAGCCGCCGCACCGCGGGCACGGGCAGGGACTTGTTCAGGGACAGGACCTTGTCGAGGGACTTGCCGTCCACGTACTCGAAGACCAGGAAGGGCTCGTCCTCCATGACCACGGTGTAGATCTCGGCCACGTTGGGGTGCTTGAGCTGGGCCACCAGGCGCGCCTCGCGCAGGAAGCGCTCGATGTCCTCGGCCGAGCCCAGGGCCTCGCGCTGCAGCCGCTTGATGGCCACGCGCCTCTGCAGGGTCTGGTCCAAGCCCTCGTAGACCACGCCCATGCCGCCGCGGCCGAGCTCGCGCACGATGCGATAGGTCCCCCCCAGCACGGAGTCGGGGGCGAGGTCCGCGGGCGCGGCCTCGGCGGCCCGCACGGGCGTCCTCCAGCGCTGGGTCAGCTCGCGGCCGCGCTGGGTCCCGAGCATGCCCAGCAGGACCAGGAGCAGGGACAGGGCGATGGCCCCGCCCCGCACGAGCCGGCGGTCCAGCTGCGGCGCCTTCCGGCGCGGGACCGCGGAGAGGCCGAGCTTGTCGCGCAGGGGCGCGGCCAGGGGCTCCAGCGACGGGTCCAGCCGCACCGCGGTCTCCAGGTCGCGCGCCGCGGTCTCGGACTGGCCCAGCCGCTCCTCGGCCATGGCCCGGTAGAGGAAGCCCAGGCCGTTGCGGGGGTCGAGCTCGATGGCCCGGCTGGCGTCGGCCAGGGCCTCCCGCAGTTGTCCGGTCTCGATGTGGGCATAGGCGCGGGCGCGCAGGGCACGGGCCGATATCGCCTCCACGGGCTTGAGGGCTAGGGCGGTCCCGGCGTCGCTGATGGCGGCAGGGAAGCTCCTCAGGGCGTTGTCCACCTCGGCGCGAACGGTCCAGGCCAGGGCGTCCTTGGGGTCGTCGTCCACGGCCTGGGAGAGCACGAGCAGGGCCCCGGTGTAATCTCCGAGCTCGCGCCTGGACACCCCTTTCTGCACCAAGGGGGCGTAGGTGACGGGGACGGGGCCGCGGCCGCCCTGCGCCGCATTGGCCTGGTCCGCGACCTGCTGGGGGGTCAGCCGGCCCTGGGAGTCATAGGCGCCGGGCGCGGCGGCCTGGGCCGCGCGGCCGGCGGGGCCCCGGATCTCGGCCCGGCCCGGATCGCCGGGCAGTCCCTCCTCCATGGCCTGTCCGCGCAGGAAGCCGTCGGTGATCCGCCTGACCTTGTCCGTGATGCCCGAGGCGCGCTGGACGTCCGGGCTCGTGCCGACGAGCATCTTGGCGGCCTTATTGTCAGGGTCCTGCTTCAGGAGCTGTCGAGCCACGGCCGCGGCTTCCTCGGTGCGGCCCTGCTGGTAGAGCGACCGGGCCAGGCCCTCCTGTGCCGCGACGTTCGTCCGGTCGGACTCCCACACGCGCCGGAAGTTGCGCTCCGCATCCTGGGGCTGCCCGGCCTGAAGGAAATCCCGGCCGGCCCGCAATGAAAGGGGCCAGCTCGAGGGGCCGGAGGTCTGCAGGGCCTCGCGCTCTCCTGACTGCGCGGCGCCAAAGAACAGCTTCGCATCAGCGACACTCTGGACGCCGAGCGCACTGGACTCGAATAGCTTTGCGGCGATCCCCGCCGCTCCGCCTCGCTGGTCCAATTGGATTGTATTGACGAGTTCATGCGACACGGCCCCGGACAGCTTCTTGTTCTCGTCATCGGACTTATGCTTGACGACGTTCTTGCTCACACCGTTCCCGTCCCCGTCGAGCTCGTCGGAGGTCCGGTCTGTGGCGGTCGTCCACCCGTCCTGTTCCTTGGAATGTTCCCGAGACTCGTTCACCGTCTCGATCACGAGCGTCCCGGCAGCCCGCTCGACCCCGCCAGTCTCTCCAGGGCCGCCACCGCCGGCAGCAGAAACAGGCAGGAAACCGACACACAAGACGACGAGCGGGAGCCGCCGCATGATTAATTAGAAGTGTAGCGGAGGAAGCAGGTCTTGTCAATGAGCGCTCGGCGCTCAGGCAAAGCGGTGCCGGCGCACGGCCCCGCCGCGGCCGCGGAAGGCGCAGCAGTTGCGGCCCGAGGCCTTGCAAAGCAAGAGCAGCTCGTCGGCGGCCTTGATGGCCTCGTCGAAGCTGGGCAGGCCGCCGCGGCGCCCGGGCTTCACGGTGAGGATGCCCGCGCTGAAGCGCAGGCGCTCGGATGCGGCGCCGCGCGCCCGCGCCGAAGCCGGCATGAAATCCGCCTCCCGGAGCCGGGCGTGGACGCGCTGCAGGATCGAGCGCACGGCCTCGGAGCTCGCGCCCGGGAACAGGGCCACGAACTCCTCGCCTCCGTAGCGGCCCACCACGTCCGAGACGCGCAAGGTGGCCTGCACGGTCTGGGCGAAGCGCTTGAGCACCGCGTCGCCCACGTCGTGGCCGTAGCGGTCGTTGAAGCGCTTGAAGTGGTCGAGGTCGAGCATGGCCACGCTGACCACGCCGCCGCCCCGCCCGGCGCCCTCCAAGGCGTGCTCCCAGCGCTTGGCGAGTATGGGGCGCAGGAAGAAGCCGGTCAGGGCGTCGCGCTCCGAGAGGTACTTGGCCCGGCGGAAGTCGCGGGTGTGCAGGATGCGGTAGCGCAGCAGATCCGCGAAGGGCAGCAGGCGCTCGGTGAGCTTCTTCAAGGCCGGCTGGCGCGGCTTGGAGAAGGACATGTGCATCTTGGCCAGGACCTTGGAGTTGTCCGGGTGCAGGACGGTCCAGTTCATCCAGGAGCGCGTCTCCTGGTGCCGGGCCTGGGCGATCTCCTCCATGGACAGCTCGCGCACCACGTTGTTGACGATGCGCGGCCGCTTGGTAATCATGCACTCAAGCATGCTGGCCTCTAGGAAGAGCGAGTCGCGTATGATCTTCTCGCTCTCGGCCGTGTAGCCGATGAAGATCTGCTCCTCCAGCAGTCCGCCCAGGTAGGCGCGGTGGCGCTCGGCCTGGCCCCGGTACCAGGAGATGGAGGGCAGGCGGCGCCGGGGCATCCAGCCCACCCGGTCGTAGAACTCGCGCTCGTCGTAGTCGGTCAGGATGGTGATGTCGCCGCGGTTGACGCCGAAGTACTCGAAGAAGTAGCGGTAGAGCTGGGCGCCGACCTCGCGCAGGTCGTTGGTCCGGATGGCCGCGGAGAACAGCTCGTTGCGGCGCCGGTTCTCCAGCCGCTCGCGGTAGAGCTGGGCGCGCACGGCCTTGAGCCGTGCGGAGAGGTCGCGTCCCATGGTGGTCCGGATTCTAGCACATCGGCCCGTCACAGGTACGGGTCGGCAGTGATGAGCGCCATGACGATGAGGACGAAGGCGTTGAGCCGGCCGAAGGCCTGGCTCCGCGCGGCCTCGTCCGGCAGGCGCAGCAAAGGCACGCAGCGCCAGGCCAGCCAGCCCGCGGCCGCGGCCAGCAGGGCGCAGGCCGCGGGCGAGGCCACGACGCCGGAGAAAGGCAGCAGCAAAGCCGAGGCCGCGGCCGCGCATATCCAGACCGCGCTCAGCCGGCCCAGGCCCGCCTCGCCCAGAGCCAGTCCCGGGTCCTGCAGGCTGGCGCGCCTGAGGTCCGCGGCCTGCCGGGGAGCCAGGAGCCAGAAGTGCGGCACCTGCCAGAGGTAGAAGAAGAGGCACAGAGCCGGGAGCCCCGGCTCGCTCCAGGACCGGCCCGCGGCCAGCCAGCCCAGCGCGGGCGGGACCGCGCCGACCAAGGCGCCGGGGACCACGGCGAAGGCGGTCAGTCGCTTGAGCGGGACGTAGACCCCGTCGTACCAGGCCACGGCCGCGGCCGCGAGCAGGACCCCGGCCGTGCCCGCGGCCAGACCGGTCGAAGCCAGGCCCGCGGCCAGCAGGCCCAGCGCCGCGCAGAGGGCTTGGGCCGGAGTCATGGAGCCCGCGGGCAAAGGCCGGCCCCGGGTCCGCTCCATGAGGCCGTCGCGGCGCCGCTCCAGGAGCTGGTTGAGCGCGCCCGCGCCGCAGGCGGTCAAGAGCACTCCCAGGCCCAGAGGCCAGGCTCGCGGCCCGAAGCCGCCGGAGGCCAGGACGGACACAGACAAGGCCGAGGCCGCGGCGGCCGAGGCGATGCGCGGCTTGAGCAGGTCCGCCCCGGCCGTCACTTGTCCCTCAAGGACTTGATGTAGGCGATGACCTCGGCGAGCTCGGCTTCGGTGAGGTCGGAAGGCGGCATGACGGGCGGATAGCCGACCACCACCGCGGAGTCAGGCTCTTGGATGACCTGCCGCAGGAACTTCTCGTCCGCCGCCACCTCGCGCTCGCCGTCCTTGAAAAGCACGGCGTGGCGGGTGCCGTAGAGCCCCTTGAGGGTGGGGCCGACCATGGGGGTGCCGTCCACGGAATGGCAGGCCAGGCAGCCCTTGGCGCCCAGCAGCTCCAAGGCCGATGTCTTCCGGGGAGAGCCGGCGGCGGGCGCGGCGGCGTGGGGAGCATCCTCGTCGGAGAAGTACCACTTCTTGAAGTCCTCCTCCGAGAGCACCCGGACCTTGGAGAGCATGGCGGAGTGGTCCACCCCGCAGATGACCGTGCACTGGATGTCGAAGTCGCCCAAAAGGCGCGGGGCGAACCAGACGAAGTTGCTCTTGCCCGGCACCACGTCCACCTTAATCCGGAAGGCGGGCACGAAGAAGCCGTGGATGACGTCGAGGCTGCGGGTGACGAGCTTGATCGGCCGGCCCAAGGCGGCGTAGAGCTCCCCGCTCTGCCGGCCGTTGGGGTACTTGAAGCTCCAGGCCCACTGCCGGGCCGTGACCTCCACCACCATGGCGTCGGGCGGCGGGTTGCGCATGGTGCGGAAGTCGGTCCAGCCGTAGTAGAACATGGCCAGGAAGAGGACCAAGGGCACTACGGTCCAGACGATCTCCAGGGGCGTGTTCTCGTGGATGTCCACCGGCTCCGGGTTGCGCTTGCGGCTGTAGCGGATGGAGAAGTACACGATGAAGAAGGTGACCAGCAGGAGGAAGGCGGCGCAGACCGCCAAAGTGCCCAGGAAGACCCGGTCCACCGACCCGCTGAAGCTGGAAGCCTGGGCTAGGAAGGGCATAGGGTCTCTAACGGAAGGAGATGTCCAAAAATAGCATCCCGATGAAGATGATGAGCACGGCCAGGGCCGTGAAGACCATAGCCTTGAGCACGGCCTTCTCGTACTTGAGGTGCATGAAGAAGTAGAGGACCAAGGCGGCCTTCAGCGGCGTGAGCGCGAGCATGGCCCAGACCGCTGCGGCCTCGGAGACGCGGCTGGCCCCGACCAGGGCCGCGGTCAGCAGCACCAAGGCGCCCCAGACCTTGAGCAAGGTCGGGTACTCGATGGTGTGTCCCTGTTCCCGTACGCTCATCAGTTGTTGTTGCCGTTGCCGTCAGCCCCGGCGGCGCTTGGCGCCGCCGGGAGCGGGCGCACTATTCCTCCTGCGCCCGCACCTTCATAAAGAGCCGTTGTTATTTTATGAGAGATAGACTCTCTCTCCCGCCTTGCCGGCGGCACGAACTTTTGCCAGATGATGGGCACCGGTCTCTTCGTTTCCATTGTTTTGTCCTAGGCCGCCAGGTAGAAGAGAGGCAGCAGGAATATCCAGATGACGTCGACGAGATGCCAGTACAGCCCGGAATTCTCCAGCAGGACATAGTCGTCCTGCCGCACGCGCTCGCGGGAGACCAGCACAGCCATGACGGTCAGCAGCACCGTGCCAGCCAGCACGTGCAGGCCGTGCAGGCCGGTCATGATGTAGTAGAGCCCGAAGAACAGGGCTTCGCCCGCGGGCCGTTGGGCCAAGCCCGGGCCGTTGGGGTAGATGCCGTGGTGGAACTTCATCCCCCATTCTGCGGCCTTGTTGACCAAAAAGAGCGCGCCGCAGGCCGCGGTCAAGCCGGTCAATATGAGGGAGAGCTTCTTGTTCCCTTTCTGTATCGCCGTGATCGCTGCGGCCACGAATAGGCTGCTGGTCAGCAGGATGACCGTGTTGGCTACGCCCAAGGGCACGCTGAGCTCCCGTCCGGCGCTGTGGAAAGCCTCGGGGTTGAGCGCCCGGGAGCCGGCGTAGAGTATGAACAAGCCGCCGAAGAGCATGAATTCAGTGAAAAGAAAGAGCCACATGCCGATCTTGGCGCCCTGGTAGTCGTGGTGCACGGTCTCGCTCATCCCGGCCTCCCCGGGTTGTAGGCGTAGGGACCGGCGGTCACGGTGGGGACCTCGGCGAAGTTCTCGGTGGGCGGAGGCGAGGAGATGGTCCACTCCAAGGTGATGCCGCCCCAGGGGTTGGCCTCCGCCTTGCGGCCCCGGAACAGGGCGCAGATGAAGTTGCTGAAGAGTGTCACAAGGCCCGCGGCCAGCAGCCACGAGCCGGCCGTGGCCACCAGATGCGCGTCATGGAACTGGGGCAGGTGCGCGTAATAGCGCCGGGGCATGCCCTGGGCGCCCAGCACGAGCATGGTGAAGTAGAGTATGTTGAAGCCCGTAAAGGTCAGGCCCCAGGCCGCATAAGCGGGCCTGGCCGCGTACATCCTGCCGGTCATCTTGGGGAACCAGTAGAGCAAAGCCGCGAAGAAAGCGAAGCCGGTGCCGCCGAACATCACATAGTGGAAGTGGCCGACGATCCAGTACGTGTCGTGCAGGTGCACGTTGAGCCCCAAAGCGCCCTGCATCACCCCGGTCAGGCCGCCGATGGCGAAGAGGAAGACGAAGCTCAAAGCGTAGAGCATGGCCGGGGACATCTCGATGGAGCCCTTGTAGAGGGTGGCGGTCCAGTTGAAGACCTTGATGGCGCTGGGCACGGCCACGATGAAGGTCAGCAAAGAGAACACGAAATCCGCGGTGTCAGCCATGCCGCTGGTGAACATGTGGTGCGCCCAGACCATGGAGCCGAAGCCGGCGATGGCGATGGAGGAATAGGCGATGGCGTTGTAGCCGAAGATGCTCTTGCGCGAGAAGGTGGGGATGATCTCGCTGATGGCGCCCATGGCCGGCACGATCATGATGTAGACCGCCGGGTGGGAGTAGGTCCAGAACATGTGCTGGTAGAGCAGTGGGTCGCCGCCCTTGGCCGGGTCGAAGACGCCGATGTTGAAGAAGCGCTCCAGGATCACCAGCACCAAGGTGATGCCGATGATGGGCGTGACCAGGACCTGGATCCAGGCCGTGGCGTAGAGCGACCAGACGAAGAGGGGCATGCGGTGCCAGGTCATCCCGGGCGCGCGCAGGCGGTGGATGGTGGTGATGAAGTTGAGCCCGGTGAGTATGGAGGAGAGGCCCAGGACGAAGGCCGCCAGCACGGCCAAAGACACGTTGGTGCCGGTCTTGATGCTGAAGGGCACGTAGAAGGTCCAGCCCGTGTCCGGCGGGCCGTGGCCGGTGAAGAGAGACAAGACGGCCAAAGCGGCGCCCGTGACGAAGAAGTACCAGGAGAGGAGGTTGAGCCTGGGGAAGGCCACGTCCTTGGCGCCGATGAGGATGGGCAAGAAGAAGTTGCCGAACACCGCGGGCAGGCCGGGGATGACGAAGAGGAAGATCATGATGACGCCGTGCACGGTGAAGAGGGCGTTGTAGGTCTGGGCGGTCATCAGGAAGTCCCCGCCGCTCAGGTGCTTGAGGCGCATGGCCACGCCGATGCCCACGGCCACGAAGAAGAAGACCGTCATGAGCGCGAGATAGAGCAGGCCGATGCGCTTGTGGTCGGTGGAGGCGATCCAGGACAGGAGGCCGCCGCCCTGTCTGTCGAGATAGCTCATGTCTTCTTCCTGTCCCAGAACACGGCCAAGAACACCGTGAGCAGGACCATCAGCACGCTGAAGGCTCCCACCAGCCGGGTGACGCTGACGATGTAGCGCCGGCCGGCCGAGTCATAAGTGTAGCAGAAGGCGAGGGACTTGATGACGGAGGGACGGGTCTGCTCGCGCACGGCCTCGTCGAGCGCGGTCTGCAGGTCCACGGGCGGGAAGCTCGTGCCGTACATGTAGCGGGTGAGCAGGCCGTGGGGCGAGATGATGAAGATGACGCCGGCGTGGATGAACTCCGCGCCGTAGGGCTTGAACTGGAAGCCCACCGCGTCGGTGAGGACCTTGATTTCCGGGGCCTGGCCGGTGAGGAAGCGCCAAGCCGCGGGCGGGAAGGGGCGCTGGAGTTGCCTGAGATAGTTCTGACGCTTCTTCTTGGCCATCTCGGGGATGTCGCGCTCGTCGAAGCTGACCGTGACGACCTGGAAGTCCTTGGCCGGCTCGAGCTTGAGCTCGTTGAGAGCATCCACCAGGCCGTTCAAAAGCGGCGTGCAGATGCCGGCGCAGCGGTAGTAGTTGAGGGTGAGGATGGTGGGCTTATCGATGAGCCTGCCCAGCGTGACGGTCCTGCCCTCCTCGTCCTTGAAGCGCACCTCGAGCGGGAGCGTGGCGCCCAGGTGCTCGTCCACCCCGACCTCGGGCCGGTCTGCCGCCGGCGCGGCGCGGCCTGCCGCGGCGAAGGCCAGAGCCAAGACGATCGAGACGATCAGCAACGGTGTCAGGCCTTTACTTATCGTCCGTTTGCCCGTCAAAATGTCCTCCGGACTTCAGAAAACAAGGACCCCCACTCAGCCGGACTCAGCCCGGCGGACTCCACGGCGAACCCATTGCCCGGGGCCTGGGCCATAACCGCCTCGGCCAGGGCCTTGGGTCCCCCCCGCCATGCGGTCGAGTTCCTGAGCCAAACGGCCGCGCGCTCCGGGTCCGTTACGACCCGGGCTGTCACGCCGGAGAAGACCAAGGGCTTGGGCGCCGAGTACTCCTCGACCAGCTTCTTCATGGCCAGGCTCACCGGGATCTTGTTGGACACCACCTCGCCGGCCGAGGCGAAGGTCTTGGCCAAGGCAGCCAGCGCCGCCGCATCCTCGGGCGGCCTCTGGAACATGGCCTTGGACTGCACGAAATGCGCCAAGGCCATGCGGTCCTTGGCCCGGATAAAATCGAAAGCCGCCATGCCCCCGCCCGGGATGCCGCCGGCCAATGTCTTGAAGATGCCGACCAAGCCGGAGCCGTTCTTCCAGCCGGCCGCCTGCGAGAAATTCCGCGGCCGGGGATCCATGGTCAGGGCCGACGCCCCATCGCCCAAACCGTCGGGCCCATGGCATTGCACGCAGTTCTTGGCGTAGAGCTCCTGCCCCCGCTGCACCAGCTCCGGCGAAGCGGTCAGCACGGTCTTCGGGTCCACCGGAGGCACCACATAACCCCTGACCGCCGGATACTCGGTCGGGTCCAGCCAGCCCGTGGCGCCCTGTTGCGGGATGTCGGCGCCGGAGGGCGGCCGATTGGCGATGCGCAGGCTCGGCACCACGATGAACTCGAACAAGGCCACGACGCAGAGCCCCACCAGCACGGTCATGAACACCGTGCCCAGGCGCTTGAGCTCCTCAGGGCTCGCGTAGTCTTCAATCCTCATCGTTCAACACTGTACGTACAGAGTCGGTGGATAACTTCGGCCGCCTTCTCAACTTGGTGCGCACCAAGTTCATGGGAGCCTCCCGCCACCCCTACCCGACTCGGTCCAGACCGAGTTTGTGGATAACTCCGCGAAAAACGTGAAATATGTGAAAACCAGGCACCGTCATCCGTCATAGCTTGAAAGCTAGGCCTTCCTCCAGAAACGGATCGCCGACCGGCATGTCCGCGCCCTGCTTCATGGAACGCCGCACCCAAAGCAGAGCCGCGCCGATGAAGAAGGCGGCGAACCCCAGCTCGGGCCATGAGAACAAGGGCCTCTCGCCCAGCACCGGGAAGACCAGCCAATACAGGTCGAGGAAGTGCGCACCCAGCACCAGCACCGCCACCCAGCGCAGGCGGTCCAGGTCGCCCTTCGCGTCGCGCGGCACCAAAGCGAAGAACGGGATGACGAAATGCGTCACGGCCAGGGCCAAGGACACCCAGCGCCAGGCCCCGTGCCCGCGGTGCGCGTACCAGAACACCTCCTCGGGCAGGTCCGCGTACCACATCAGCATGTACTGCGCGAAGGCGATGTACGACCAGAACACCGTGAAAGCGAAAAGCCAGCCGCCCAGGCTGTAGACATGGTCGAAGCGCAGCTCAGCCAGGCGCCCCCGCCCCTTGAGGTGGCAGACCGCCAAGGCCACCGCGGCCAAACCCGCCAGGAAGCTCCCCGCGAAGAGATAGACCCCCATCACGTCGCTGTACCACTCCGGCTCCAGGCTCGAGACCCAGTCGAAGGACACCACCAAGGTGGTCAGGCCCATCACGGCCATGAAGAAAGGGGCGAAACGCCGCATGCGCACGCTCAAGGCCGCGTCGCAGGAAAGGTCCTGTTCCGCGGAGCTGCCAGCCAAGACCCGCCAGGAGAGCAGCCAGAGCGCGACGCAGGCCAGGACGCGGACGCTGAAGAACGGGATGTTGAGCCAGGCCGCCTTGCCCGCGATGGCCGGGATATGCGCGGCCTCAGGCCTAGCCCAGGGATAGAGGACCTTCAGGGAGAAGAGCGCGGTGGCGAGGGCGGCGCAGGCTGGCACCAAGAGGCCGGAGACCCGCTCCGCCGTGCGGCGCAGCGGCACGCTCCAGCGCGCGTCGCAGAGATGCTCCAGGGCCACCAAGAAGAGCGCGCCCAGGCCGACGCTCAGGAGCATCAGGGACCAGACCAGCCAGTTAGCCCAGAAGCGCTCCGGCCCGATGGCGAAGAAAGTCCCGGCCGCGGCCAGGCCCCCGAGCACGGTCATCAGGGATATCATAGGTCGGAGTCCTTGGCGTGCTGGGCTCTCTGCAGAGCGCGCAGATAATGGATCACGGCCCAGCGTTCGTCCTCGGTGAAGCCGTCGCCCAGGCGGGGCATGGCGTTCTTGCCCCTCATGATGGTGTGGTAGATCTCCCCCTCCGGATAGTCCAGGAATTTCTTGGACTGCAGGTTCGCCGGCTTGCCCCCGTAAGCCGCGGTCAGGATCGGATTGCCGTCGGCCAAAGGCCCATGGCAGATGAGGCAGTTGTTGGAGAAGACCTTCTTGCCCAGCCTCAGCACCTCTTCGGTCCTGGGCAATGGATTGGCCAGGCCCCTAGCCTGGTCGTCCTTATCGAAAGGATAGGGCAGCCCCCCCCGCGCCACCGCGCCCTCGGCCGGCGTCCGCATGCCGCGGCTGTCCCTGAAGAACCGGCTCGGCATCTGGGCGTCGAGCCTGGGCTGTGCCAGCATGTGCGACATGGGAGGCAGCGTCGGGAAGAGCTTGATGCCCCAATACATGAACGCACCCGCCAGCACGCAGGCCGCGGCGCCGGCCGCCGCCAGACCGAGCAGAGCGTTGATGGACACGAGCCTCGCGGAGGCCGGCTCAGGGATGGTCTCCACCGACGCCGCTCCCGCCGCCTTGAGCGCGGCCGAGACCGCGGCCGCGTCCAGCAGGCCGGCTTCAGCCTCCACAGCCAGAGCGAAGCGGTCCCGGGTCGCAACCTTGGACGCCTCCGAATCCAGGAAGGGGTGCCAGAAGGCCGGCAGCTTGTTGAGCAGGAGCAGCATGCCCAGCCCGGCCGTGAAGGTCGCGAAGAGCACCGTCACCTCGAACATGATGGGCACGAAAGCCTGCCAGGACGAAGGGTCCTTGCCGCCCGTGACCAAGGGATAGTCCACCGCGTTCATCCAGTACTGGAAGAGCAAGGCCGTGAGCGTGCCCAGCACTCCCATGACCATGACCATGCCGCCCAACGGCGAGCGGCGCAGGCCCATGGCCTCCTCCAGGCCGTGGACAGGGTAAGGGGTGTAGGCCTCCAGACGGCCCAAGGCCTTGGCCTTGAGTCTGGGCACCGCAGCCAGCAGGGCATCCGGGGTCTCGAAGAGGCCCAGCACGCTGAAGACCCGCTCAGCCATGGGTGACCCCCTCGGGCTGGGCGCCGGGCAAGGTCGCCTTGACCTCGGTGGTGGCCACCACGGGCAGGACGCGCGCGAAGAGCAGGACCAACGTGAAGAAGAAGCCGAAGGAGCCCAGCAGGATGCCGATGTCCACCATCGTGGGCTTATACACATGCCAGGCCGAGGGCAGGAAGTCGTGATGCAGCGAGATCACGATGATGACGAAGCGCTCGAACCACATGCCCGCGGTCACGCACAGCGCCACGCCTATCATGGCCGGGATGCTGCGGCGCACGCGCTGCGACCACAGGACCTGGGGCACGGCCACGTTGCAGACGACGGCCAGCCAACCGGCCCAGCCGTAGGTCCCGGTCACGTACTGCAGGAAGGTGTGGTGGATGTAGGGGTTCATGCTGTACCAGGCCGTAAAGGCCTCGCACAGGTACGAATAGCCCATCAGGCAGGAGCAGCCCAGGATCACCTTGTTGCACAGCTCCAGGTGGCGCATGGTGATGAGGTTCTCGATGCCCATGAGCCGCCGCACGTTGGAGAGCACCAGAACCACCATGGCGAAGCCCGCGAAGATGGCGCCGACCACGAAATAGGGCGGGAAGATGGTCATGTGCCAGCCCGGAACCAAGGAGGTCGCGAAGTCGAAGGACACCACGCTGTGCACGGAGAGCACCAGGCCCGTGGCCAAGCCGGCCAGGATCACATAGGCCTTCTCGTAGTGGCGCCACTGCTCGGGCGTGCCGCGCCAGCCCAGGCTCAGCACCGTGTAGGCGATCTGGCGCAGGCGGGTCTTGGCCCGGCCGCGCAAAGAGGCCAGGTCCGGCAGCAGGCCGATGTACCAGAACAGCAAGGACACCGCGAAGTAGGTCGAGACCGCGAACACGTCCCACATCAAAGGCGAACGGAAGTTCGGCCAGAGCCCCCTCTGGTTGGGATACGGGAAGAGCCAGAAGTCCAGCCAAGGGCGGCCCACGTGGATGGCAGGGAAGATGCCGGCGGTCATCACGGCGAATATGGTCATGGCCTCGGCGTAGCGCGCGATGGCGTTGCGCCAGCGCGCGCGGAACAGGAGCAGGATGGCCGAAATCAAGGTGCCGGCGTGGCCGATGCCGATCCAGAACACGAAGTTGATGATGTCGAAGGCCCAGCCCACGGGTCGGTTGTTGCCCCAGACCCCGATGCCCTCGTAGACGGTGTAGCCGATCAAGGCGAAGCCCAGGCACATCACCGAGGCCGTGAAGGCGAAAGCCAGGAACCAGGCCCGGGGCGGCCGGCGCTCCGGATAGGAGAGGACCTGCTCGTCGAGAGCCGCGGCCGTCAGCGGCCCCGCGATCAGCGGCTCCCGGCGCAGGACCTCAGGAAGCATCGCGGTCTCCCGCCGGGTTGCTCAGGTCCGCGAGGTAGGTCACCGACGGCTTGACCCCCAGCTCCTCGAGCACCCGGTAGCCCCGGCCGCGGGCCGCCAGCCGGGAGACCCGGCTGGCCGGGTCCTTGAGGTCCCCGAAGACGATGGCTCCGGCCGGGCAGGCCGCGGCGCAGGCCGGCTCGATGTCCCCGTCGCGCAGGGCGCGGCCCGCGGACCTGGCGGCGGCCTTGGCCTCCTGGATGCGCTGCACGCAGAAGGTGCACTTCTCCATGACCCCGCGCGGCCGCACCGTAACCTCCGGGTTAAAGGCCAGCCGCCGGGACTCGGGCGTCTGCGCGTTGTACTCGAAGAAGTTGAAGCGCCGCACCTTGTAGGGGCAGTTGTTGGCGCAGTAGCGCGTGCCCACGCAGCGGTTGTAGGCCATCTGGTTGAGGCCCTCGTCGCTGTGGTTGGTGGCGGCCACCGGGCAGACGGTCTCGCAGGGCGCGTCGTCGCACTGCTGGCACATCATGGGCTGCAGCAGGACCTTGGGATTCTCCGCCGGGCCCTCGTAGTAACGGTCCACGCGCAGCCAGTGCATCTCGCGGCCTTCCAGCACGCGCTCCGCGCCCACCACGGGCACGTTGTTCTCGGACTGGCAGGAGACGGCGCAGGCCTGGCAGCCCGTGCAGAGGCTCAGGTCCACGGCCATGGCCCACTTGTGCTTGGGAAATTTCCGGGGCGGGTAGAGGGTGGCCAAGTCCTTGGAATGCGTCAGGCGCGGCTGGCGGCTCTTGGCCAGAGTGATGCTGCGCGCGATGTCGCGGCCCTCCATCTTGTGATGCCTCTGGATGAAGGGCAGGGCCGTGCGGCACCCGGTCTTCTGCAACTCCGTGTCCGGGAGCAGCAGGCCGGCGGCTCCGGAGCCGGCGAGCATGGGGAAGAGGTTGACGCCCACTCCGGCGGCCACGGAGCCGGCGCGGCGGCCGTAGCCCAGGGCCGCGCCGAGCGTGCCCGGAGCCTGTCCCGGCTGCACCACCGCGGGCAACTCGACTTCCACTCCCCCGGCCGAGAGCTCGACGATGTCGCCGTCCGCCAGACCCAGGCGGACGGCGTCAGCGGGGCTCACGCAGACGGCGTTGCCCCAGGAGAGCTTGGTCACGGGGTCCGGCAGCTCCTGGAGCCAGCCGTTGTCGGCGTAGCGGCCGTCGAACACGTTGGCGCCCGGAGACAGGATCAGCTCGAAGCCGGACGCCGCCGGAGCCCCGGTCTGCCGGGCCAGCTTGGTCACGGCCGCGCCGTCGAGGCGGCGGGGCGGGCGGGAAGCGGCCTCGCGCCGGAGCGCTCCGTCGTGCAGGGCCGATGACCAGAAGCGCTCGAAAGGGAGCAGCGACGAGGCGGGCTGGACTTCCCTGCGCCAGCGCTCCATGAGGTAGCTCCGGTAATCCAGGGGAGCGCCGCCGCCCAGGCCGCGCAGAAGGTCCAGCAGCACGTCATCGCCCTGCCTGGTGTCGTACAACGGCGCGACCGCGGGCTGCTGGAGCAAGAGCAGGTCCGAGGACGGCTCGAAGTCGTTCCAGGACTCCAGCCAGTGATGCTCGGGCAGGACGATGTCGCAGGCCCGCGCGGTCTCGTCCAGAGTGCGTCCGATGCGCGCCTTCAACGGAATGGCCGCGGCGGAGGAGTCCCAGAGCGCGGCGTCCGGGAAAGCGTAGGCCGGGTTCACCCCCCAGAAGACGGCGGCGGCGAAGCGTCCCTGAGCCGCCTCCAGAAGGAAGCGCGAGCTCTCCTCGTCCCCGGCCAGTTCCTCGGCGGGCGGGGAGATGGACGCGTCCACGGTGCTCCCCTCGGCGCCGAGCATGGTGTTGAGCAGGAAGGCTGCGGCATGCGCCTGCGGGGGCAGGGCCGGCCCCGCGACGACCAAAGCGGAGCTGCCGGCCCTCTTGAGGTCCTCGGCCAAGGCCCGCAGCAGAGCCGGGTCCGCGCCCTGCTCCTTGGCCAGGGCTTCCAGGTCGAAGCCCGCCAGGACCGAGTCCGCCACTCCCGCGGGCAATGGACGCCCCGACTGATGCAATGCCCGCGCCAGAGCAAAGCCCAGAGCCGCGGCCCGGGAAGGCTTCCAGGGCACCCGGTGGTCGGCGTTGGCTCCGGTGAGGCTCATCCCGGCCTCGAACGCGTAGAGGCGGCTCATGGAGCCCTCGCCCCGGTTGGCCGCGAAGCCCTTTATCTCCTCCGGCCGGTCTCCGGAAAGCAGTTCAACCTCCAAGGCCAGCATCACCTTGGCGCGGTCCAGACGCAGGCGGGGCCGGCGCGCGTCTCCATAGCAGGCCTTCAGGGCGGCGGCCTCGGCTCCGCCGCAGGCGGGCTCGCGGACCGCATGCTTCAGCCCCGGCAAGGCCTTTCCTAAAGCCGCGACCAGCGCCCGCCGCGTGGGCGAGAGCAAAGCGTTGGTCATGAGCAGCACGGGCCGTCGCTCGGCGCGGGCGCCGAGGAGGTCGGAGAGGAGCCGACCGCGGGCCTGGTCCCAGGACGCCGGACGGCCCTTGACGAGCGGCCGGCGCAGCCGGCCCGGGTCGTAGAGGCCCATGATGTCGGCCATGGCGCGCAAAGAGGTCTTGCCCGCGCAGGACGGATGCTTGTCGTTTCCCTGCACGTGGATGGGCCGGCCCTCGCGGGTCTTGACCAGCACGCCGTAGGCGCTCAGCCCTTCCTGGAAGGCGCTGGCGTAGAGGTCGGCGTTCCCGGGCCGCGCCCCGGCCGGCCTCTTGTCGAAGGGCACGATCTCCCCGCGGTCCGGCCGCGAGCAGCCCGCGGCCAGGGCGGCGGAGGCGCCCAGCACGCCGAGGAACTCCCGGCGCGAGAGGTCGGGCTCGATAGGCTCAGCCATCCCTTTTCACCGAATGCGGCGGAGGCTTCAGCCGGCGCGGGGCCGGCTGCCGTCTCGAAGAGAAAACGTCTTTCCAGCCGATGACGGCTCCACCCGCCAACGCGCCCAGGCCGGCCCAGAGCCCGGCCAGGCCCTTCAGGAAGTCCTTGCGGCTAGCGGTGGCAGGCATAACAGTTCTCCGGGCCCCGGGCGATGGCGGAGCCCGCGGGCAGAGCGGCCTTGGGGTCGCGGTGGCAGGACAGGCAGTGGCTCATGCGCAAGGACATGTCCTGGCGCAACACGGCCATGTCCTGGACCGGGCCGTGGCAGGTCTGGCAGGCGATGCCCGCGGACACATGCGGGCGGTGGTCGAAGAACACGTGGCCGGGCAAGGAGTGCACGCGCTTCCAGGCCAGGGACCCGCCGGACTCGTAGAGCGAAGCCAGCTTCCGGATGGGAGGACTTTTGATCCTGGTCACCTTGTGGCAGCCCATGCAGATCTCCAGGGACGGCACGCCGGCCGAACGGGAGCGGTCCGCTCCCGAGTGGCAGTGCTGGCAGGGGATGGCCAAGGAGCCGGCGTGCAGCCGGTGCGAGAAGGGGATGGGCTGGGCCGGGGCGAAGCCGCGGCTGAAACGGTCGGGCTGGGCGGACCAGCCCACGAGGCAGACCACGGCCAGCGCCGCGGCCGCCGAGGCGGCCAGCACCAGGCGCACGGCAGGGTCGCGCAGACGCTGCCACAGTAACTCGGCGATGCGGTCCACAGCGCGCCTAGTCTATTAAAAATATGCCAATCGCGAGTCTTTCTAAGAAGACGCCCCCGCGCCGATGCTCCGGCGCGGGGGCGGGCCCCAGCCTTGCCTGCTATTTCGCCGGGCCGCGCAGACTGTCGAGCCGCGCCGAGGCCTTCTTGAGGATCTCCGAGTACGCGGTGCCGGTCAGGATCTCGAGCCCCTGGCTGACGTGCTTGACCGCGTAGATGTGGAACTTGCCTTCCCGGACGGCCTGCACCACCTCGGGGGAGAGCTGCAGGTCGGCCACGTTGGAGGCCGGGATGATGATGCCGTGCTCGCCGGTCAGGCCCCGGGCCTTGGCCAGGGCGAAGTAGCCCTCAATCTTCTCGTTGGCGCCGCCGATGGCCTGCACGTTGCCGAACTGGTCGGCCGAACCGGTCACCGCGTAGTTCTGCTTGATGGGCACGTTGGCGAGACGCGAGAGCGTCGCGTAGATCTCGGTCGAGGTGGCGGAGTCGCCGTCGATGCCGCCGTAGTTCTGCTCGAAGGAGATGCGGATCTGCGCGGAGATGGCCTTCTTCTGCGCGAAGGTGTTGCGCAGGAAGCCTTCCACCACGCCCAGGGCCTTGTTGAAGCTCGAGCCCGTGGTCCCCGCTTCCCGGTCTATGGAGACCACACCGGGCGCGCCGGCGCTGGCCGTGACCGTGATGCGGGCCGGGACCCCGAAGGTCCCCATGACCGCCAGGCCGTTGATCTGCCCGACCTCGGCGCCGGAGGTGGCCACGTGGAAGATGTCGTTGAGGTAGGTGTCCATCACGCGCTTGACGTAGCCCTCTTCCCGCTCCTTGCGGGCGTTGAGCGCCGCCGCGATGTCGGCCCCGGTGACTTCCTTCCGGCCCTCCTCCTTGGCCCAGAAGGTGGCCTCGCGCAGCAGGCCGCTGAGCGCGCCGAACTGGGCCGTGACCTTCTGGTTGCTGTCCACCAGGCGCGCGCTGTACTCGAGCACGCCGGAGATGGCGTCGCGGGTCAGGTCCATGACCGCGCCCGCGCTCTTGACCACGATGGTCTTGATGACCTCCACGAAGCCGGCCACGGTCTCCGCGCTGATGGGGAGGCGCGACTCGAACTCGGCCGTGGCGTTGAAGGCGGAGGCGAAGGAGTCGTCATGCTCGCGCAGCAGCATCTTGAGCATGGGCGAGCCCATGAGCACGACCTTGACCTTGGCCGGGGCGTAGTACTTGGTGCCTTCCATGGTGGCCAGGCCCTTGAGCCCGTCGGTGGTGATCTCGGCCTTGCCGGAGCGCACCGCGGCCATCAGCGCCTGCCAGGCGCCGGGCTCGCGCAGCACGGACATGGCGTCGAGCACCAGGAAGCCGCCGCTGGCGCGCAGGAACGAGCCGGCCTTGAGCGTGGGGCCGCCGGGGTTCTTGGACTTCATCATGCCCGCGCCCGGGACGATGACCGGCTGGGCGTTTTCGTCGGCCGAGCCGAAGAGGCGCTCGTAGCTGGGGTGGGACTCCCAGACCACGGGCGCGCCCTTGGTGTCGGAGTTGTCCACCAGGAGGTTGGCCTGGTAGAGCTTGGCCGGATCGATGCCGTTGAGGGGGCGCGGGGAGTTGGCGTCGTACTCGTGCGGCAGGAAGGCCTGGAAGTTCTTGGCCGCGTGGTTCATGAGCATCTTGACGTAGGCCAGGACCCGCTTCTCCTCCATGGAGACGGGCTTGGAGGACTTGGCCTTCTTCAGGACGACGATGTCGGCCTGGTTGGCCTTCATCATGGCCTGGAACTTCTCGATGAGCGGCGTCACGGCCGCCTTGAGCCCGGCCTGGGCCTCCTCGAACTCGGCCTGGGTGAAGGCGCCGGAGGCCACGAGCTTCTCCGCCATCTCAGGGGAGATGGGCTGGCCCGCGAAGGTCAGGGCCACCACGAGCTTCATCTTATTGCCCTCTTGAACGGGCTTGAAGAACACGCCGAACTTGCCGATCTGGACCTTGGCCACTTCCTCTTCGAAGGCGACCTGGCGCTCCTGGACCTTCTGCATCACGGCCTGGGCGGCCGCGGAATCCATGGGATCGCCCTGGATCGCAGCCACGATGCTCTGGCCGAGCTGGTTGACCACGGAGACCACGGCCTTCTGGGCCAGGCCGTTGACCTGCTCCTGGATCGCGGCCATGTCGGTCTGGTTCTGCTCCATCATGGCCCGGAACTTCTCCATGAGTCCCTGGGCGTGCTCCTGCATGGCGGCCTGGGCGGCCATGAACTCTTCCTGGGTGAACTTGCCGTCCTTGATGGCGGCCTGGACGAGCTCCTCGGTGAGGGGCTGGCCTTCGTAGGTGGGGGCGACGAGGACGCGCACGCCGTCCTCGGCCTGCTGGACCTGGAAGGCCACGCCGAACTTGCCCTCCTTGATCTTGGCCACCTCGGCGTCGAACTCCTTCTGGCGCTGGGCCATGACCTGCTTGAACTCGGACATCATCTGGGACTTGGCCTGGGCGAGATCTCCGGACTCGAGGACCCGGGGCAGGACCTGGGACAGGCCTTCGACGAACTCGGCCACGGCTCCGGTGAACGCCTGGCCCTTGCCCGCGGGCAGCTGCATGACGATGGGCTGCTCGGGGTTGGCGAAATTGGTCAGGGCCACCATGTCGTTGGGGGTGGGCATGGCGGGCGCGATCTCTGAGAGCACGGACTTCAGGGCCGTCTCGCGGCCGACCCCGCCGGGGCCGGAGACGTAGACGTTGTAGTTGCCGCCGGACATCTTGAGGCCGAAGCGCAGGGCCTTGACCGCGGCGTCCTGGCCCACGATCTTCTGCTCGCCCAAAGCGACTTCCTTGGTGCTGGCGGGCAAAGACTCGGGCGCGGGCACCCAGCGCAGCTTCTCTATGGAGACCTCATAGGTCTTGGGCGCCGCGGCCTGGGGGATCACCCGGCCGGCCTCGGCCTTGGCCTGGATGTACTTGGAGCGGCCCAGCACGGGCATGCCGGCGAGCTTCTGCCAGATGGTGGTCTTGGCCTCGACAGCAGCCGAGGAATCATCGGCCTTGGCTCCGTTCTCGTAGACCTTGGCGATGCCTTCGGAGGAGACGCCCTTGGGCCCGGTGATGGCGGCGGCCAGGGCCATGAGGTTGTCGCGCACGGCGCCGGCGGGCATGGCCTGGGCCGCGGCGGCGATCTTGGCCGCGTCGGCCGGGGTGTTGGCGGTCTCGGGGAGGCTGACGCCCGCGGCCTGGAGCTTGTTGATGAGGTCGACCACTGGGTGCGCGACCACGGACTGGGGCATGACCAGGGGCGCTCCGCCGACGGCGGCCTGGGAGACGCCCACGGTGGGGGCGGCCATGTCCTTGAGCGCGGCGGAGCCGAGGCTGGAACCGAGGCTCATGGAGCCGAGGTTCATGTTGATGTCGAGGGGAACGGTGACCACGCCGGCCGCGCCGGCGAGGTTGCCGGTGATGGCCGAGCCGCCGGTCTGCCCACGCACCACTGTGCCGGCGGCCGCTGCAGGGCCGGGCAGCCAGAGGGCCAGGGCGAGGACGACCGCGAGGGCTCGGGTGGCGTAGGTGGTGGGGTTCTTCATAGATGGCTCCTTGGTCATGTCACGGCGCTGCGGATTTCCCATGCTCTTAAGATTATAGGGTTCCTGCTGCGCTCTTTGATGGGCCGATTGGACTTATCTGGAATGGAAAATGGCCCACAATGGCGTAGAACGATGGGCCTAAGGCGGGTGGGTAGCTTGGTCCTACTGGAGAGAGGCGCTCTGGAACACGACGGCGAGGCTGTTGGCGTCGTCAGCCGAGGCCAGATAGGGGCTGAGCTCGGTAGCCCAGCTCTGCGCGGCCTGGGGCAGGACGATGCCGCGCTGGGCCCCTGGGGTGGCTTTGCCGCTGGCCACCATGGCCTGGAAGACCAAGGACGGGGTCCCGATGTCCTCCGCGTGGAGGCCTACGGCCTTGGCGAAGCTTTTTGAGTCTATGCGGCAGTCGACGACCACGGAGACTCGGCCGTCATAGAGGGTGTTGACGTTGACGGTGAGGCCTCGGGAGGCCTTGCAGGAGTAGTCCCATTTGCTGCCGTCCTTCTTGACGATCTTGACGGTGAGGCGGGAGCTTCTGCCGAGGCTGCCGCCATCGAGGTCGAAGCTGAAATCGACCTCGTAGGACCGCCAGCCGAAGCGGTCATAGAACTCTATGCGCTGCCCGAGGGGCATGAACTCCCCGGAGTCGCGCAGCTCGTAATCGTGTGCCCGCGCGGCGGCGGGCAGGCCCAGGAGGACGGCCAGGAGCAAGCGCCTCATCCTGTCCTGGTTTTAGCAGTCCCCTGCTACGGAATTATTGCGGGTCCGCGCCGAGGTGCCTGAGGCCTTCGTAGAGGACGAGGGCGGCGGCCGTGGAGATGTTGAGGGAACGGACATCCGGGGTCTGGGGGATGCGGTAGAGGTTGTCGCCGCAACGCCTGACTACGGGCTCGGGAAGGCCTCCGGATTCGCGCCCGAAAAGAAGATAGCTGTCTTGGCGGTAGGGCGCGTATCTGAAGCTGGCCTGGCCTTTGGTGGTGAAGGCGAGAATGACGGCGCGTCTGGGGATGCCGGCCAGGAAAGCCTCGAAATCCTCATGTATGTGGAGCTTGAGCTTGGGCCAGTAGTCGAGGCCGGCCCGCCGGATCTCCTTGCCGGCGACCTTGAAGCCGAGGGGCTTTATGAGGTGCAGGGTGGTGCCTGTGGCGACGCAGGTGCGGCCGATGTTGCCGGTGTTCCAGGGGATCTCGGGCTCGTGCAGGACGATGTGCATCTTACTGGGGCAGGTCGAGCAGGTAGTCGAGGATGTGCTTGTTGAAGGCGGCCGGGTTCTCGAGGCTGGAGAGGTGTCCGGCGTCGGGAATCTGGACGAACCTGGCCTCGGGGATGGCTTGGGCCATGGCTTGTCCGACCGCGGGCGGGGTGAGGCTGTCGTGCTCGCCGGCCATGACGAGGGCGCGGACCTTGATCCGGGCGAGAGCGGGGGTGGTGTCGGCCCTGCTCATGATGGCCTTGGCCGCGAAGCAGACGCCCTGGGGGTCGTTCTTCAGGATGGTCTTGCGGATGGCGTCCACGCAGGGCTTGTTCTGGGCGAGGGTCCGGGGCGCGAAGACTTTCCTGAGGGAGTCTTCCGCGGCGTTCTTGAGGCCTTCCGCCTCGATCTGCCGGATGGCGGCGAGGCGGGCTTGTCTGGCCTCGTCCGTATCGGGCTGGCTGCGGGTGTCGGCGAGGATGAGGCCGAGCGCGCGCTGAGGCGCGCGCTCTATGGCGCGCAGGACGATGTAGCCGCCCAGGGAGAGGCCGCAGAGCACCGCGGCGGGCATGCGCAGGACGTCGAGCAGCGCGAAGAGGTCGTCTGCGAGCTGGTCCATGGTGGCGGGAGCGTCGCCGGCCGGGCTGCGGCCGAGGCCGCGGACGTCGTAGGTGATGACGCGGCACTGGGTCTTGAGGGCCTGCACCTGGGGCTCCCACATGGTGTGGTCGAAGGGGTAGCCGTGGATGAGGACGATGGGGGTGCCGGTGCGGGTGCCTTGGTCCAGGAAAAAAGCGGTCATGACCTGGCTCATCTCTTTTGGGACGGCTCGAAGGTCCCGGTCTCGATAAACCGCCTGGCGAAGGAGAAAGTATCCTTGCCGTCACGAACGCCTTCATGCCGGGCAGCTTCGTGACCTCCAGGTCCAGGACGCCGTCGTTGGGCCCGGCGGAGGTGATCGGGTTGCCTCGGTCGCCGGCGATGATGCCGAACTCCGCGGCCGGCGCGGGCAAGGTCCGGTAGAACTCATCCTCGGCCAGCTTCTGGCCGCTGTCGTGTGTGATCCATTGGTAGAGCTGGCTGTCTTTGAGGAGCTTGGCCAGGGGCACGGCATGGTTGGGAGGCGCGAGCATGACGATGCGCCCGAGCCCGGGCTTGAGGCTCTGGCGCAGGGCGTTGCGGATGATGATGTTGCCCAGCGAGTGGGCGACGAGGTGGTAGCGGGGGGTGCGCACGTTCTTCTCGAGGAAGGCCGCGAGGGCATCGGAGAGTTCGTCGAGCGTGGCGCTTTTCTGGCTGTAGGGGAAGTTCAGCGTCTCGTAGCCGGCGCTCTTGAAGCGCTTGGCGAGGATGGCCATAGAGGCGCGGGTGCGGCCCATGCCGTGCAGGAAGACGATGGTCTCCCGCTCCTGGGCCGAAGCTGGGAGGGCGCAGGCGCAGAGCATGAGCGTCGCGAGGAGGATGTCGGGAGCTGTTCGCATGGGACCAGCCGAGTGCCGCCAAGACAGATTGTATCCCTCCAGTCTGCGCTAGGCAAGCCGCGCATCCCGCCAAATCGTGAAATCGTGAAAACCAGGTACCAAAAGGTCAAAAGGTGAAAACCAGGCACCAAGAGGCGGGAACAAAATCGCGTTTCGATCGTATGATTAGTATGGACCGCCAAGAAGCCCTGCTCATCCAGGCCCGCCGCCACTTCGGCCGCCTCGCCTCCTGGCGCGCCCGGCCCGACCCCACCGACGCCCGCTGCTGGCGCCGCTCCCCCCGCTCTGGCCTGCCCTGCCTGCGCCCCGCCGGTCACACCGGAGCCTGCCGCCACTATGAAGCCAGCGCCTAGACCTATCCCTGACGCTCTTGCTACGATACCCCCATGCCCCGAGCCATACCCGCCGCCGGCATCAATCTCTTCCAGTTCATCTACGTGCTCCTGGCCGAGTACGAGCGCCGCTCCGGCCTGCCCGCCCTCAATCTTTCTTTAGGGAACCCCGACGGCATCCCCCCCCAGGAGATCCTCGACCGCCAAGCCCAGTTCTGCCAGGACTCCGGCTACGACTTCCACACCTACGCGGAGGACAAGGACCTCCTGGATTTCTGCGACGGCATGGTCGAGCTCCACGGCCGCATCCGGTTCAAGGAGCATTCCCATCTCAAGGCCACCCCCATCGCAGGCATCAAGACCGCCACGGCGCTGGTCCCCCTGGCCTGCGGCCTGCACCTGCCGGACAAGCGCCGCCGCAGCCGCTTCGTCATGGCCTCCAACCTCCCGGCCTACGACGTCTCCGGCACCTGGGCCGACTCATATCTGGGCGCCAAGCGCGTGGTCTGGCCCCTGTATTCCACGGAGAACATGCGCCTGTGCCTGGCCCACCTGGAGACCGCTCTGCGCAAAGCCAAGGTCAAGAGGCCCGACCTCATCTTCGTCATCCGGCCCGGCAACCCGGCCTCGGTCGGGGCCAGCGCCAGCGAATGGGAAGCTGTCATCCAGTTCTGCCTGCAGCACAAGACCAGGCTCGTCAACGACGGCGCCTACGCCGGCCTCAGCGACGCCAGCCACGTCCCCCTGGCCGCCGTGGCCAAGGACACCCCGGACCTGGAGTGGCTCGAGCTCTACTCCGTGAGCAAATCCTTCTCCGACCCCGGAGCGCGCCTGGGCGCCGTGGTCGGCTCCAAGGACTTCGTGGAGGACTACATCACCATCAAGGGCAACACCGACTCCGGCCCCGCGCCCATGCTCATGGCCGCCTACGGCCGCTTCTTCGAGGACCGCGAAGCCGCGCGCAGGTCCATCGACTCACTCTACCGCCTCTACCGCAGCCGCCTCGACTACGTCATCTCCTCTTTCAAGAAAGCCGGCCTGCGCCAGGCCTGCGACACCAACGCCGGCTTCTTCACACTCTGGAAGGTCCCCCGCCAGGTCCTCGGCCAGGACCTCGCCGCCCTGGCGCGCCGGCAGGGCTTGGGCCTCCACGAAGCCTACAACCGTCTGGTCATCTCCGAGACCGGCATCGTGGGCGTGCACTTCCAGGGCTTCGGCCCGGGCGGCAAGCCCGAGCCTTTGGTGCGCTACGCCGTGTGCGCCGACGTCCTGAGCCGCAAGTTCCAGGCCCGCTTCGAGACCGAACTCTCCCGCCTCGAGCCGAAATACGATTGACCCCCCCTGCAATAAAAACCGGGCTCGGCCGTTATATCTGTTGAGGACGCATCGGTGGACGACCAGCAGATAGCGGCCGGCATCCGAGCCAAAGACGCCGAAGCCTTCCGTGAGCTGGTCGAGCGCCACGGCCCGGGCCTGTACAGCTTCCTCGTGTACCGGCTGGGCGACAGGACGGAAGCCGACGACGCCTACGCGGAAGTCATGATGAAGATCTGGCAGAACGCAGAGAGATATCAAGAGAGCGGCCGGCTCAAGGCCTGGCTCTACACCATCGCGCACCGCACCGCCCTGGACCGCCTGCGCAAGAAGAGCGACCCGGCCCTGACCGAAGCCCTGGAGGACCGGGCCATCTCCGCGGAGCCCGGCCCGGAGCGGGAAGCCGAGAGCCGGCAGGTCTCCCAGCGTTTCCGGGAAGCCCTGGCCGACTTGCCCGAGGCTCAGCGCGAGGTCTTCCTGATGCGCGAGTACTCCGGCCTCTCCTTCGCAGAGATCGCCGCGGCCCTGGGCTGCCCGCTGGGCACGGCCCTGGCCCGCATGCGCTACGCCGTCTTGAAGCTGCGCAAGGGATTGGAGGAGTTCCATGCATGACGAGAGGCACGAAGAGCGCTGCCTGCTCGACGGCTCCGGCATAGAGGGCTGCGCCGAGTGCCGCGCCTTCCTGGCCGCGATGGAAGCGGCCTCGGACTCGGCCCGGCGCGCCGCGCTCGAACCCCCGGCCTGGCTCGACGCCCAGGTCCTCGGCGGCAGAGCCTCCCGGCCGCGCTGGTCCTGGGTCGGGGCCAGCCTGGCCGCCGCCTGCGCGGCCGCGGCCCTGGTGGTCATCCCCACTCTCAGGGTGCCGCCCAATCTCAGCTGGACCAACGGCATCGAGAAGGACCTGGCGCGCATGGACAAGGAGCTCGCCGACATCTCCAAGCAGGTGGCCGTGGATTCGGAGGCCATCGAATTCTATCAGGACCTCGACCGCATCGAAAGGATGGCGCAGAGCCTCAAGCAGCAGAAACTCTAGGGAGGACAACATGAAAAAGTGGACACTGGCCGTGGCGTCTATGCTGATCCTGTCGCTGGCCGGCTCGGCCTTCGCGCAGAAGCCGCCGAAGGCTCCGAGGCACGTCCCGGACGAGCAGGAGATGGAAGAGCCGGACGAAGGCCAGATGGCCCCCAGGCCGGGAATGCCTCCCAGAGGCCCCATGGGACCCGGGATGGAGGAGCGCAATCCCGCGGTGGAGAAGGAGGCCATGGACTACCTCAAGAAGCAGGTCCCGGGCATCGAAGAGGACATCGAGAAGATGCAGCAGGACAAGCCCGAGGCCTTCCACAAGATGTTCCGGGGCTACATGTTCGCCTACCACAAGCCCGAGCTGCGCGACAAGGTCATCAGCAAGATCAAGTCGGACTTCCAGGTGCGCCGCCTGGTCAGGGCCGTGCGCCAGGCCAAGGGCGCGGAGAAGGACAAGTTCAAGGTGGACCTGGAGAAGGCCCTCTCCGAGCAGTTCGACAACAACCTGGAACGCATGGAGTTCAAGCTCAAGAAGATGCAGGAGGGGATCGCGGACCTCAAGACCCGCATCGACAAGCGCCGCTCGCTCAAGAGCGACATCGTCAAGAAGCGGCTGGGCGAGCTGACCGGGGAGACGGAGACCTGGGACTGGTGATTGGCAATCCGTAGAATGGCGCGGCATCCCCTACGGGGGTGCCGCGCAACCGCCGGCCCCTATGAGGGGCCGGCGGTTCCGTTA